>JAUWBX010000312.1 GCA_030609625.1 Phycisphaerae bacterium | reverse complement strand
GCTGATGGGGCTTGAACCCATGACCTCGTCCTTACCAAGGACGCGCTCTACCACTGAGATAAAGCAGCAATCGACCGACAGCCCGTCGGCCTCTAAGTACGGTACATCGGATAAGAAACCCTGTTTTGTCCGTACAAGAAGACACAAGATTTAAACAGTCATTTGACTGCCGTCGGCTTCTTAGTGCGGTAAATCGGATAAGAAATCACGTTTTGGCCGGCCAAGAAGCCACAAAATTTAAATAGTCATTTGACTGCCCAACTCACCGTCTGCCCTTTGCTCTGCGAACTCGTGCTTCGTAGCAACTTCGCTACAGCAGCAGTTCCGAAAAGCAGGGATTGCTGTGGTGAATCGAACAAGAAACCACGTTTTGTCCGGCTAAAAGCCGAAAAATAAAAACAATATCCCTTTATCCCTGCTCAATTTATATACACTGATAGCGCAGGAATCCATAACTCTTCAATAGCTTTTTTATGTAAACTAAGTAACTTATCGAAATAAACCTAAGAATGCAACCATAAAAAACAAAAAAATACAAAAAAAATAAATTTTTTTTCTCTTATGTAAGAAATTACCCCCAAGTGGCTCTTGCCTCACCGCAACAACGCACAAACGCTTGCACCCGCTGCCTTATCAGCCGACTGCTGAGTAGCGACATATCTATCAGCAAACTCGAATATTGTTAGACCTTTTGCCGACAGGCAAGCCAACCGGGTTTTTTATCTTTTTGTTTTGCGGCATTTCATTGTATAATAAGGCAGGGCATTCGCTGAGCAGTTGCACGATGTCATAATTGTGCCCATTCAGGTAGTAGCCAATCGCCAGGGTTAAAAAGTCTGCTATGTTGCAACCCCGCACAGGGGCCAAAGCAGCGTGAGGTACAAACCGGTCCGTTCAACGATATATACGTCCGGATTACCAGTGGTCCGGAAGTCAATGAGGAGGTGCTCTTAAGTCCTCCAAGATTAAGAGCCTATCCGAATAGTTACTATTTCTCTTTGGCCTTAACGGCTTCTTTGGGCTTTTCCGCCCCTTTGCTTTTGCCAAGACGGTCTGTCCAGTTTTTAAGCCATTCTTGCCACTTCGGCCTGGACACGGAAAGCTTTACTCCGCTCAGCGCTTTTAAGACTGCGTTGGGGTCGGCTCCAGTGGGAGGTTTGCTTAGATAATTGTTAATTGGGCCCAGAACAGCGTTCTCGGGACCCAAATCTTCCTTCTCTAAGCATTTTCTCACCAATTCGGCGGCAAGCTCCGCTTTTGACCCTTTCAAGTACGCATCCAATAAGTTTGGCAGGATTGCCTCTCTTTCCTTGGCCGTCCGGACAGCTTTGTACAGCCTGTCCAAATACTCCGCCGCTCGTTCAAACTGACCTATTCTTTTATAAAGCTCAGCCAGCTTCTCTCTAACACTTTTGAGCATATTTGTTCTGTTTTCGCCGGTGGCTTTTGCCTCTGCTATCTTAAGAAAAGCAATTTTCTGTTCATCAGATAACTTGGTTTTGCTGTTTTGCGAGGTGAATTTGTCCATCCATTCGTTCAGGATGCCGGAATCGGAACCATTGAATATCTTAAGCATCGCCTGCCAGGCCGGCCCGCTTTCGGAGTTTGAGCCTATTTTTTCCGCCAGCCAGGTTAAATCTTCTTTGCCACCTTCGCTGCCTGCAAGCTCTATCAATTTCTTCCTTAGTATCTCGCTCGGGTCATTGATAAATATATCTTTTCTTAGTCTTTTCAGAGCGATTGCTTTGTCGATATAGATAAGCCCATCCACTGCTGTTTCCCGAACAAAATCTGTTTCGTCACGCAGAGCTTCTACAAATAAAGGCCCAAAAAGCGTAGCTGCCTTGGCCTTGCCGGCGCTGCCCTGGGCACATAAGCCGGCCATCGCGCTGAGTAATTCCCCTCGTAGTGCCGCGTCGGGCTTATTCTCTTGTTGGTTATATCTTGTAACAAGCTTAGCAAGATAAACGTCGAGCTCATCCGGCTTTAATCCCTCTGGCTCAAGAAGCTTTCTTATAACTTCCGCACCCTTTTGAGCTTTTCCCGTATCCTCTTCAAAAAGGTATTTCGCCGCTATTTCCAGGGCCTGTTTTCTTATCTCCGATGAAATCGTGACAGGTGAGGTCTTAAGAGCGTTTGAACATGCCCCACCGAGCGCAACCAGTAATTCAGTTTTGACCTGGTCGTCCGGTTCGACTTCAAGCTGAGCTAACAGTTGTTGAGCCGAATTCAAGTGCACCATCAAAGACAACAGCGTAGCTGTCTTTAAACGAACATCTTTGTCAGGGTCCGAAATCAAATTGACCAAAATAGGCTCGAGTTCAGGCGGTAATTTGGGGTTCGTTCCTTTTCTCCATTGAGAGACCTTTTCCAGCGCCCATAATTTGGTTATCGCTTCTGAGCTTCCCAAATGCTCAGCCAAAAACTTACCTCTGACCGTATCATCACTGATGCCGTCGTATCTTTTGCTCAACTCTGTTAGATACCTCTTTTGCCACGAGTTCAACTCGGTTCTCATCTCGCGCAGCAGCGCTTCCTGGTGAATCAGCCAGTCCCGCAGGAATACGTCTTTTCCTTTGCTCAGCAGCTCAATGATATTTTGCTCACGCGTCCAGTAGTTTTCGCCGACCGGTATGCCCAGAGAATGCAGCGCCTCTTCCGCCTCGGCAGCCACTTGTTTATTAGGGTCGTCAACCAGCCTTATAAGTCTTATAGTTGCCTCCATATCCGGCTGACGTTTCAATGCCTGGATGGCATTTAATCTCGTCTTGACCGGCTTTGAGGCATCTGTTGTTATATCTTCGAGAGATTTCCCGATCTTCTCATACTCAAAAATCAATGTTGCCTCCGCAGCCAACTGTGACTCTTCAGCAACCTCCGTGGCAAAGACGCCAAGCAGAGGCTGGATAAAATCGTCCATATTTTTTACAGACCCCTTCGATGCTCTGGTCTGAATCAATGCCTTACAGACAGCCATACGCGCCGCACTGTTCTTTGTCTGCTTCAACGCATCAAGAAGAACCGCTCTGGCTAAAGGATTTTCACTACCCAACATCTCAGTGGCCGCTTTTATGCGTATCTGTTCGCTTGGGCCTTCGAGAAGGGCATTTTTGTAGATCTCCAGTTGAACGTCAGGCTTGGCCTCCGTGCGCGCTCCATTGGCGGCATTAGCTCCAAAGACCGGGGTATTTGTACTAATACCAGCTTGCTGGCATCCTATCACCAACATCAATATTATCAGATATAACCTCTTCGTACTCATTCGAATGACCTTGAGGAAACTACCGCCCGTCAATTTCACTATCATATAATAACCTATAAACTATATACAAGTCAAGTAAAGAAGTTAGAAAGTGTCTAAAGTGAGCTAAAGTGCCTAAAGTGAAAAGATAATCCACAACTTTAGGCACTCCAAACTTTAGGCACTTTGCTTTTCATTGCCAATCACGGTCTCGGATGGTATTTTCGGTGAATTTCTCTTAATCTTTCCTGGTCAACGTGCGTATAAATCTGCGTAGTGGCTATGTCAACATGACCAAGCATCTCCTGGACGCTTCGTAAATCGGCCCCACCGGCCAACAGATGCGTTGCGAAGCAATGTCTCAAGGTGTGCACTGTTAAATTCCTGGGCATATCTGCCCGAATCGCGTATTTTTTGACCAACCTCCAAATCTCAATACGGCTCATAGGCCGACCTGTTCGGGAAAGCAGCAGAAAATCCCCAGCAACGCTGGGTTCTGAACAAAACCCGCCGTTGGCGGGGCTAAAAGCGGAACGAACCAGCCTCGGACGCAGCTTTGTCAGGTATTCTTCTATCGCGGCGATGGCAACTTTGCCCATTGGGACTACCCGTTCTCTACTACCTTTGCCAAGGCAGCGCAGGTAACCGATATTAAGGTTTAAGTCTGATATTTTCAGCCCCGCTATCTCACTGGCGCGGACACCGGTCGCATAGAGCAATTCAAGCATCGCCTTATCACGAAAGTAAAAAGGCTCATCCGGACACGGTGCATTCAAAAGCTCAAGGACCTGTTGTTTGCTGCAAACGCACGGCAACTTCTGCCAGACCTTCGGGCTTTCAAGGATTGAACTAAAGTCGTCTTCGATAAGCCCGGTAAGCTTGCCGAACCGAAGGAACATTCTTATGGCCACTAACGAAC
>JAUWBX010000254.1 GCA_030609625.1 Phycisphaerae bacterium | reverse complement strand
TTTATGCACACCAGCTATCCGAACTCCAGCGGCTCGCCTATGTCCTTGGATTTTGGCGATTCTAGCCTCAGGGCAAGCGGATCATCCGTCATTCCCTTGCTGTGGGACCTCGGTTACCGAAATCCCGGTGCCCTTTGGTATTTAACCCTGTTTCGCGGCAATCGTGATAATCGCGAGGGTCAAACAGAAAGCAATGGCCTGATGCTGGGCTCGCCGCGTGATCTGCTGTATGCACCCAACGCCCAAGAAATCGCGGCGATCCCAGAACTCCCCGACTTGCCTCACTCGAAGATATTCCCGGACATGGGCTGGGTCGCGCTGCGATCATCGTGGGATAAGGACGCCACCTTGCTGGGCATCAAATCCGGCTATACCTGGAATCATGCCCATGCCGACACGGGCTCCTTCGTCCTGTTTCACCAGGGTAAGTACCTGCTGCTCGACTCCGGCAAGAGCGGCTATTCCACCCCGGAATACGACAACTACTATCGTCAAAGCATCGCGCACAACGTCGTCACCTTCAATGGCAAGGCAGAGAATCCCGAGGATACTTACTACGGTTCGAAAGATCACGGCACAGTGTCACATCTCATTGACGCCGGTGATCTGCGTTATGTGCTGGCCGACGCCACCGGCCCGACGTCGGATACCTTCATTCGAAATTTCCGCAGCTTCCTGTGGATTAAGGACCTGATTCTGGTCATTGATGACTTGAAGAGTTTCGAACCCGGCCAGTTCGAGTGGTTGCTCCACTACAATGGCGAAGGCAAACGCGACGGGCTCGATTATAACATTGCCGATGGTGACGCCCGGGTGATTGTGCGACCCCTATTCCCGGAGCCCTTCCCCAATGCCGGGCTGCCGACCGATTATCCCGAGTGCATGCGACTGGTGGAAAGAGTGGGCCTGAAGGACCACTATCCCAAAACGAAGATGACCTACGTGGCCTTCTCTCCCACCGAGCTCGAACGCCGTACCAAGTTCATCACCGCCATTATGCCCGTCCCGGCAGGTGACTGGTCACCTCCGCAAATCGAGCGTTTGAAAACTACCGATATGATAGGCCTGCGCATCACGCAAGACGACGAAGTCACAGAAGTTTGGTTGAACTTGCTGGCCGATGGCCGGATTCGTCACCGCAATGCCAATCTCATCTACAATGGCTGGGAGACCGATGCCTATCTGACGGTGTTCACCTGGCCGGTTGGTGCCGATAGCAACGACCCCGATGCCGCCTCACAGCTCTTGGTCATCGATGGCAGCTACCTGCGGCGTGACGGAAAACTGGTACTCGACTCGCTTTCAAAGGTCTACCTTTGCGCGACCCAAACCGATGCGTCGCTGAATGTCCAATTGCAGGGCCAGCCGGTCATCAACGCCTTGTTAAGGGCCACGAAAAAACCGGCCAAGGTCCATTTGAACGGCCAGCCCGTAGAACCCACTTACAATAAAAAGGCGCAAAACATCTGGCTGTCGTTACGGGCAAAATAAGACGATGACGACGAATCGTTTTCAATACAGGCAGAGTCGTGGCAGCAGCAAATTGGCTCACATAGCTGATGTGGTCTATTGAGTAGAACTGGTTTGAAACCGGTTCTAAGAACAGGAGTCGTCTAATGATTAAACATATTATATTGCTTGGAATCATATTAACGTTTTGTGCGCCGGTATATTCTGCATTTGTTCACCCGGGAGTTGCACACAGCAAAGCAGAACTTGATTTTGTCCGCCAAAAAATTGAGGCGGAAGAACAACCCTGGAAAGATGCTTATGAAAAGATGAAAAGCTCAAAATATGCCAATTTGTCCTGGAATCCCGAACCCTATGAAAAAGTAGAACGTGGTGCCTACAACAAACCCGATATTGGCAGTTCAGAACTCCTTGGTGACGGATCGGCCTCTTACACCCATGCACTGCTTTGGTGTATCACTGGAAACCAGGATCACGCCCAAAAGGTCAGGCAAATCCTCAACGCCTGGTCCGCAGAATTAAGAATAGTGACCAATCACGATGCAAAGTTATTGGTTGGCATGACGGGGCACCATTATTGCAATGCGGCTGAACTTATTAAGCATACCTGGGACGGCTGGCCGGTTGAAGAACAGGAATTTTTCGCCTCCATGCTAAGGGATGTGTTTTACCCGATCATTGAGGATTTTTTCCCCGCAGCCAATGGGAACTGGGACGCCTCCATGATTCAAACCATGATGGCAATGGGCGTTTTTCTGGATGATCGCGCTATGTTTAATAGAGCGGTTGCGTATTTCTTAGAAGGCAAGGGGAATGGCGCTATCACAATGTATTTTAATGATTTCGGAGAATGTCAGGAAAGCGGCCGTGACCAGACTCACACGCAAATGGGGCTGGAATACCTGGGCAATTCAGCAGAAATAGCCTGGAAACAGGGCATTGACTTATACGGAGCCGTTGACAATCGTTTGGCACTTGGATATGAGTACACAGCTAAATACAACCTGGGCGAAAGTGTGCCTTATGAACCTTACATAAGTTATAACGGTAAGTATCGTAACAAAACTATTTCCTCAAGTAAGCGGGGCAGATTCAGGCCCATTTATGAAAAAGTTTACAATCATTACCACAATCGAATGGGGATGGAAATGCCCTATACAAAAAGAGTGATCCATAAAACCCGACCTGAAAACGGGGGCGGTGCTTCCCTGCCCTGGGGAACACTAATGTTCGCCCAGCAGCCTCAAGATTTGGTAGTCAGTACAAAATTAGATTCCCACAACAAAGTCAACGTATCCTCTCTAAAAGAACTGTCCCAGGCCGTTCAAAAAAGTAATCAACATATCGTTATGCAACCGGGCAATTACGAGGTTAAAGACCCCACGAGCTTCCATTTGTCAGGGTCCAACAATTACATTGACCTATCCGGTGTCTATATTGAAGTCCCCTTAAGCACCGTGTCTGGTAATCTTTTCAGATTAACGGGCAATAATATCACCTTGCGAGGGGGAACGTTGGAAGATACCTATCCGGGAGGTATGACAGAGGTTACCGATTTTGGCAGTTACAACCATACTAAGAAATATGGCGGTATGAACGAAATGGTTGTTTCTGGCAACGATATAAAAATAATTGGCATTAAAATGACCGTGAGAGGTTCCTTCCCCTATGGATATGGAAACATGTATGGCATTGGCCGAGGTAATGTCACTGGACTGAAAAAACACTGCGGCATACAGATTACCGGAGATCGCGCCGTCATCGATAGCTGTAATATAAAAATGGAGGCCTTTGGTCATGTCATTTATATGCAGGGAGGAGATAAAACGACGATTAGAAATACCGTCATAGAGGGTAGCGTGCGTCCCAGTAACGATCTTTACAATGAAAAGAATGATGGGGATTTGGCAAAAAAGTATAACTACCAACTTCAATGGCCTGATCAGGTTAAAGGCCTTCCCATTCCCAGAGATCATATGCTCAATCTTACCGAGGATGGTATTCGAGCCTATCGCGGGGCAGGTGATATCATCGTCGAAAACTGTATCGTGAAAAAGACCCGAGGGGGGATAAAGCTATACATGGCCAAAAGCGCGGTGGTTACAAACTGCCAGGTCATGGATTGTATTGTTGAAGGTTATTCCCTGCCCAGCGGAGGAACCGTTATAAATTCTAGCGGCAATGCGGCCTACGGACCCTTGTTGTATATGCATTTTGATTCCCACTCCAACCAGAAAATTGACCTCAAGGTTTTCCCGTCACCGCACGGAATTGGCGACCATGTATTGGCGGCCATTCGAGGAGGAGGCCATTCCATCAACTTCACCCCGGTCGGCAGTCCCACAACCGAATCCCCACGTCCCATTGTCGTTGGATATTATTTGCGCTTTGATTTTCTGTCTACGGATTACCCGGGTGTGCCGGCTGGGTATGAGTCAAGATATAATCAATATAAATCGGACTCCTATAAAGCCTCAAACATAAACATCACCAATGGAACCGCCCACTCCGTTGTTTTAGGGGAATTGTCCCGTGACAATCATATCACTAGCGATGGCCCCATTAAAGATTACGGAACGAACAACATCATAAAAACAATAGTGTCATTGAATTAACATCTAAAGGATCCATGCTATGTTTTCTCCGTGCTTCTCTCAATCGTTCATGTATCGAGACCATAATGCTTCTCTTCCTTTAGGTGGGTCTTCTTACCCAGATCCAGACGAAAAACCACTTTTTCTCTGGCTAATATTGGTGTTTTCCAACAAAGTCTAAAAAGAATTTGGAAATCAAAGAACATAAGGAGTAAAAACAATGCTTATTAACAGCTGCATACAAAGAAGCTGAAGTGTGGAGGGAGAGGAAAAAGCGAGATAACCTCAGCCCTGCGTATGTGCTCTAATGAATAATATATCAAAAAGCTCTATGCAAAGACTATCCATTTAGAAACTCTCGCGATGAGGTAATTGTACAACCATTGCTCCTGCGGTGTCAAGATATAATTGCCTGTTTTTCAAAGAAAAAATGGCTGGATTCTTCGGCTTGAGTTTGGCCATTGTAGAAAGCTAAAACACCTCTTAGAGCCATCCTACAGAAAATCCTGAGCTGGTCTGAACTCTTTTTCGATTTACGTGGAAGTTATCCGTTGCTGCCCTAAAATAAGCAGGGCCTATACCGAATTGGTATAGGCCCCGAATCAACGCAAATCTGTTGTCCTGTCGTCTGTCGCCGTCAGTCCCGCAACGTC
>JAUWBX010000034.1 GCA_030609625.1 Phycisphaerae bacterium | reverse complement strand
TGACATTTACCCAGCCGTCAAGGTTCCTGCCGTTGAAGAGAGACACAAACTCCTCATCAGCTCCATCAAGCTCCTTAATCATAATGTTTCGCAGCGTGATTGTGCCATTGAGATTCTGAAATCCGATATGTCCCTTGAGCGGCCAATTTGCCAGGGGCGGTCCTTTCTTCTGGCGGGCTTTGGTTTCGCGCGATAGGTCAACATCGATAATCTTTTGGCCGTTGAGTATAATCTTAACCTGGCTGCCGCGGGCCGTAATTTCCCATGAGTTCCACTGACCGACAGGCTTGGTAGCATCTTTGGCGGCTATCTCATCGTAAATCGAGCCGGTTCGCTGCCGGGGCTGGGAACTGCCGCGATAATAGACCTCGTCGTCAACAACCTGAATCTCCATCCCTTTATAGGCCGGGTCGCCATCGGGCGGGAAACGCAATCCAATACCGCCGTTGCTGCCCCTGCTAATCTTAGAATCTAACTTCAATACAAAGTCACCATACTCATTCGGTGAGAAAAGCCACGTGCGTTTATTCAGGCCGTAGAGAATACCGTTTTCCATCTTCCACGGTATGCCCTTGACCTTCTGCGGCGTGCGCAGGTCGGACCAGTCACTGACCTTCCAGCCGGCCAGACTGTCACCCGGAAATAAAGACGCGAATCCATCTTCAGCCGCATGTAAAGCTGTCGTGCCGCCTGTGAACAGGACATATCCCACGACGCCAATCAGAAAGAAAAAATGTGACCGTTTCATTGTAAAACCTCCTTCAATATAAAAAATGGTTATTGGTAACTGGTAATTGTTTGGGTATTAATCAATTACTGATTACGATAAACTACTCTCGTTTACTTCGCATATAATACTCAAATCAGGCATGTGATGCCAGCACTTTTTGTCAGTCCATTACGTGCCGGAATCAGCCGCCGGGACGAGTACAAAGGTGGCTTGCCGGGTGGGCAGTGGCGTTGTAAGCTCCTTTTTTAGAGCAAGCTTTTTTAGAGCAAGCTATCCTGCATGAGGATTGGTCAATCGTTCCTTATTCGGTTGGCTGTCAGTTAATCAGCTCATCAGCCCCGATGTCGGGTTTTGCGCCGCGGGATTCATTGTCTATATCATTGCTTACATCAGGCAGCGGTTTGGCTTTGTTAACGGCCTCGACGGCACGGGCCGTCAGGTGCAGGTTTCCCTGCGACGGGTCGGCAAAAACGGCTGTGAGGTCTTTGGCGAGGTTATTAAGAAACTTGATTTTACTGTCCGACTCGTTCCTGATTTTTGGTCCGCTGAGCAGGTTGTTAGCGATAAATAAGCCGTCATTGTCAAAGACAAGACGAATCAGCCTGCCCAGCCGACTATCCGGTTCGTGGATAGTATTGTTAAGAACTTTGCAGTCTTTCGTATAGACGGTTACTATCCCGCCTTCTGTAGCTCTGGTGATAAAATTGTTCCTGGCTATACACATCACACAGTGGTCACGGATATCCTTGGGCCGGTGGGGATTGCCAAGGCAGATACCTGCGTCACAGTCAATAATAATGTTGCGCTCAACGATGCAATCCTGAGCATCGTGCCAGAGAAAGACCGCCCCGCGAGCCTCGCGAGTCCTGCCGTTTATGCCTATAAAGACGTTATCGCTTATTGTCCAGCCTTTGGCATACATCACGTCAATCCCGCCGATGTAGTTTCCGTTGAATGTTTGGGCTGTGTCGGTTTCGTCGTCGGAGAATCGTTTCGGCCGGTCGTTATAGAAAAGGCAGTATTGAATCCGGCAATTCTTAGGCCGAATCGTCTCGCGGTTCATTTCCGGCACTTTGACTCCCTTGACACCCCGCTGCCAGATGTTGTGGATAATGCAATTGTATATGGTCAGGTTATGAACTCCGGTTTGGGAGTTGATTTTGAAGCCGTTCCACTTGATGTTCTGTATCGTCAAATCAGCAATCGTCACACCTGAGCATCCCGTGATCCAGACCAGCTCCCCGTCCCGACTCCTGGCGCCATCGATGACCACGCTCCGGCGATGTCCGGATGCCCCTCGCAGCGATACGTTGTCGGTCTTTATCTCGATAAAATGAGGCAGCATATAATGACCGTCCGCGAGCAAAATGGTCCCGCCTGGTCTTACCTGCTCGAGGGCCTCGATTAGCTCCTGCACGTTCGAGACTTCTATCGTCTGCCCATGGGGCATTGGCAGAGCAGGAGCCTTGGGGAACCAGGACTGACTGGGAGGATTGATTAGTCCGCTTTGAGCCGGTAATGTAAGCAAAATACACGGTAAAATAATTAAGATGGTCTGCCTAAGTTTTTTCATAAATCGTCCCGACACATCGGGATTGGTTTCTCTTTTCGACCCGGCAACACTGGGTTTTGGTCGATACCCACCGCTGGCGGGTCAATTAAAGTGTGCGGCTCGACTAAGCTCGCCGAAGTCCGCTGCGGGCGTATATCGGTTATAGTAACTGTTCTGTTTGGCGAATGCAAGCATCTCGACCCAGCAACGCTGGGTTCCGATCAAAACCCGCCGTTGGCGGGTCGATTCTCGTCGAGTATTGAGCATCCGCCCTCGCAGCAAGTCAGAAGTCAGAGGTCTGTTCTCTGTCCGGAACCTGGCAGCCTGAAAAATCCACCTGCAAACGTGAACGGCTCGACTGCCTGGCTCCGGCTTCGGCTTTCGCCGAGACGAGAACTCGCCGAAGTCCACACCCCTCGTCCCGACACGTCGGGATTGTGATTTTTTCACTTGACTTACGGAAGTGAGCTGTTAAATTGAACGCAAAAGTTGGTGGTCTCGTAAGGCTGTCCATATCAATCACCTGTACCTGCGTAACCCCCGTGCTTTCTTGCGAAAGCAAGAACGGGGGGTGCAGGCAAAAACCTGATTTTATAACTTTTCAAGACGAGAAAGGAGATATTATCATGTCCATTAACCGTCGCACTTTTCTCAAAGGCTCCATAGCCGCTTCAGTAGCGTTTGCGGCCCCTACTATAATCAGGGCCCAGGCCGGAAGGAAATACCGCACCGCCCTTATCGGCAGTGGCTGGTGGGGTATGAACATCGCTCGGACAGCAGTCCAGTCGGGCCAGTGCAAAATCGTCGCTATGTGTGATGTTGACAGCAATCAACTGGACCCCGCCGTTAGAGAAATAGAACAGCTCAGCGGCGAGACGCCAAAAAAGTATAAGGACTATCGCGAACTTCTGGACCGTGAAAAACCGGATATTGCAATCGTGGCCACGCCTGACCACTGGCACCCACTGATTACCATTGCAGCGGTTAAAGCAGGGGCCGATGTGTACGTGGAGAAGCCTATAAGCCATACGGTACACGAAGGCCTTGCGATGGTAAGGGCCGCCAGGGAAACGGGCAGGGTCGTTCAGGTCGGAACGCATCGGAGAATTTCGCCTCATAATGTGTCGGGTATGAAATTTCTCAAAGAAGGCAGGGCCGGCAAAATCGGTATGGTCAGGGCCTTTGTTCATTACGGAGGAGGTCCGGAAAATCCGAGACCAAATGAAAGGCCTCACAAGGGTCTGGATTGGAATATGTGGTGCGGGCCTGGGCCGTTGCGTCGCTTCAACACGAAAATCCATCCGAAAGGCTTCCGTAATTTCCTCGATTACGCCAACGGCACATTGGGCGACTGGGGCATACACTGGTTAGACCAAATCCTGTGGTGGACCGAGGAAAAAAATCCCAGGCGAATATTTTCCACCGGCGGCCGTCCTATCAAAGGCCCTCCGGTCAATGATGCCCGTGGCCAGACTACCGATGCCCCCGACCACCAGGTTGCCAGCTTTGAATTCGAGAGCTTCACGGCTGTCTGGGAGCATCGCCAGTTCGCTGCAAATAACGCTGAGAAGGGTGAAAACGTCGGCTGCTATTTCTACGGCACCAAAGGCACCTTCCACATGGCCTGGCAGCGGGGCTGGACATTCTACCCGTCCGGCAGAGGACAAAAGGTCATTCATGAGGAACCCCAGCTTAATCGACCGGACAGCCAGAACATCAAGGAGTTGTGGGCTGACTTCCTCAAGTGCATCAAGAATCGCTCGCGTCCGGTCTGCGATATCGAGCTAATCCACCGCTCGACAAATATGAGTCTGCTCGGTATGTTGTCGTTGAAGCTCGGCCGCAGTGTCGAATGGGACGGCGAGAAGGAAGTAATCATCGGCGACCCCGAGGCCAACAAGCTGCTGCGCCGCAAGTACCGAAAGCCGTGGGTCTATCCACAGGTTTGATTATAAGTAACCGAATTGCTCTAAGTGTTGCTGCTGATATGAGGAATTCGAATAAGTTTTTGTAAAATTTTCAGGACACCAAAAATACCTATATATAGTGGATCCTTAGATTTGAAGCACTATATGATGTATGCCTTTTTACCGGTTTTTTACGATAATATTTAGGTTCCCAATTTGTTTTAATTTTTTTTTAAAATTTGCATTGACTAAGAAGAAAAGTTAAGTTATAATTAAACTCCTAAGAATCATATGACGAATAAAGCTGTGATAGATTTTACGGATGATCCGTTAGTTAAGGGGCCATGTGCTATTGTGGCTTATGCCTGTCAAGCAAATGGCGGCAGGCCCGCCAAGGACTTCATTGAAGATTTGGGAAAATCAGATCAAGCAAAGCTGGCGAAATCTTTTCATTGCATTGCACATGTTGGGAGAATTAACAATATCGAAAGGTTCAGGAAGCTACGTGGGAAAATATACGAATTCAAGGTTCATCCTAAGATTCGTATTTTATGCTTTCAGTTAGGAAAGACTTGGTTACTTACGCACGGCTTTAACAAAGAAACTGGTGATACACCCACAAGACAAATTAAACGTGCAGAGCAAATAAGAAAAGAATACATTTCATTGTTGACGTAATAAGTAAAATGGAGACTCTGTTATGGCCAAGACATTCATAGAAAAACTTATGTCTGATGATGAAGGTAGAAAACTGTACTTTCGTGAGGATTTAATATTTGAAATCACAGAAACAATCTGGAAAGTCATGGAAGAAAAGGGGATTAGCAAAGCAGAGCTATCGAGACTGGCGGGCGTAAGTAAAAGCAATATAACGCAACTCCTGAGTGGCGACCACAATATGCAACTCACAACTGTAGCCGATCTTCTGTACACACTTGATTCAAAGATGGTGGTGTCCGCTGTTCCACTTGATATTGATAATATACTTGAAAGCATCACTTTTAATCCATGGACTCCAGCGGTAGAACTCACAGTAAAACAATCTGAATATCAAGAGATTACTGAAAAGGCACAAAAAGAGTTATATCAGGCAGCTTAAATCATGACAAAAAAAAAGGTGAAAACCAAAGTTTTAAAAAGGGAAAACAAGGTCACTGCCGGTCTGTTGGTTTCTGAACGAGTACAGTTAAAAGATGTTCGGTTAATAAGTTGCAAATGTGATCAAACGCCGGTAGCCACATTGGGTAAAAAAGATTATGGTATCAACTATTCAACTGAAGTGCAGGTTGACAAGAAAAATGGCTACGTTATTGTTACAGCGAAATTTCATTTTGAAGCTTTTACTGAAAGTAAAACACAGAAGCCGGTTATTTTTATCGACGCTACTTTTCTTTTAGCTTATAAAATAGAAAACTTTGAAGGGCTAACTCAAAAGGGATTTGAGCAATTTGCGAATTTAAATGGAATTTATAACGCTTGGCCGTACTGGCGGGAATTTGTACAAAATACTGTTACTCGAATGGGATTACCTTCATTGACGATTCCCGTTTACAGAATTGTACAACCTAAAACAAAGAAAAGTATTGAGAGGAAGACAGCACGGAAAAAAACAACTAAAAAAAGTATCTCGAAAAAGTAAGTTCTTTTGAAAAGTGAATATGGGGGCGAACGGCTTCGACCGGATGGCGGACGGACAAGCTGCATGCCCAGGACGCCGGTTGGCCTGGCTAATCATCCGGCAACTAATTTTAAGCGACAACTCACAGTTGCGCATGGCTGCCTAAATTGGCGGCCCGTCCTGCCTGACTTTGCCTGTGGGTCAGGTAAGGGCGTCACAACAGCAGGCTGGCTGAGTCGGTTGTTCGGGCCGGCAAGGCGAGAACTTTCCGAAATAGCTGAGTTAAGAGCCTGTCGTTTTGGCGCTTAACAAGGCGAAAAAACAATAAAGCGACTAAGCATGTAGACGCTTGCCTTGAAGCATCTCGGGACGGGGGTTCGAATCCCCCCGCCTCCATTCGACTCGCTTCGCTCGCTCATGGCAGGCCATCTTTAAGAACGGAGGCAAGATGCGACAGGTTTTGAAGTAGTTTTATGCGAGTCGAATGTCCTGAGTAAGTGAGCAATGCGAACGCATCGAAGGGCTTCTCCTCTTGAAAAATCATATGGGTATACATATATTCTAAAATGTGCAGATGGCAGTTTTTACACTGGCCATACAAATGACCTATCCGAACGTCTAAGCAGACATAATGCCGGCCGTGGCCCCAAGTGGACTGCCTGTAGATTACCTGTGGAATTGGTTTATCAAGAATGCCATGAAGATGAAGAGTCCGCCATAAAACGTGAAAAGCAAATAAAGAAATGGTCCCGGCCCAAAAAAGCTGCTTTAATCCAAGGAAATGCCAAAGAACTCAAAAGTTTAAGCAAACGACACAGGACTTAAGTTTTCGGAAACCCTTCACTGGATTTAATACTGGATTTATTCGTGTCGCTGCTTTACGAACTTTATTTTCTTTTTGTATCACCTTTACTGATAAGGAGCACTATAGGGTATAATATGAAGATTAAGCAACATTTTTTCTGTAAATTCTATTATGCTTATATACCCCATAGTATTGCAGACGCTGGTCAATACTATGTCGGTATGACCTCCGATCTTGGATATTGAGACACACCTCAAAATGCACAACACCGGTAAGTGTACGCATACAGCTAAGTATCGACCCTGGCACAAATTGAGACCGCGATTGCTTTTCGATGCAAAGACAAGGCCGTTCTGGGCACATTTATGCAAAGAATAGGTCAGTTTAAATTTTTAAATTGAATAATGTCCGTAACAATTCAAACATCGATTTTGACGCATAGTTTTGCTCATGCTGCGAACATTTGCAGAATAACAGCTTGAATTTGATTATTATGAGACGTTGAGTAGGCACTACCTGTAACACCCACTTATCAGTACTGATAACCACAAAAAGCCGAAAAAAACTGTTTTTTCTTATTGCTCTTTTGTCCCATTTTTTATATAATCAGATTTCTGTATAGTGTTTTTGGTGGAAGGGATTTCACAAAGCGCAATGTAATGTTAAGGGCTCTTTGATATTTTTTGAGTGCTCGTAAGCTCTGTATGCGATAGCGTTCTACTATTGCAGGGCAGCCTTTTTATGGCTTGTTCCACACTTTGCTTTAAATATGGATGGTTTCTAATTCGTCAATTTAAGGAGATTCATTATGAGTAGTGCAAAAAGGGTGCATGTCACCTTTGTAGGTAGATTTTTCAGGCTGCCAGGGGCTTCTTTTCCCATAGTTGCTCCCACCTTTCGTTCAGCCAGGTTATTCGCAAGGCTAATATAGATGACGAGCCCAGCCGTTTCCATATCATCCCAGACTGCTTAAGACGTTTACCAACAACATATTTGCACGCACTTTCCACCGCACCGGAGCCTATATCATAACCTTTTTCACGAAAGACATCGTAACGCATTTGTTCTTCGTTGGTCGAAATATAGCGAATCAAGCCGGAGATTGCCCGGCGTTTGGCACCTCTGTATTTCTTGCGTTGCTCTTTCAAATCATCCAATAATTTTTTTGTCCAGCCATCCCACAGTAAATCTGAACGTTGATGAACCCATTTTTCGGTCACTTTTGTACCTTCGCCAAAAAGTGCTTTGCCGCAATTCCATATATGCTCACTTGCATGATACCAATCAATGATAAATGTGGAACGACCAAAATGTTTACGTCTTTCGTTACGAATCCAGGGAGCACCATCGCCCAGAAAAATGACTTCATCAGCTTGACGTAAACCGCAGCGACAAGACTCGAGCCAAAGATGCCAACCAAAAGTTTCGGAATTATCAAACCGGCCTACATAACAACTTTTCCTGTCCTTACGTTCATCTTCGGAGTAAATCACACCTATCTTGGACTCATGCCAGCTATCAGTTTCATGCACTGTAGTGCCATCTGCGGCTATATACAGCCTCTTAGGCGTTATCCGTGCTTCGGGAATGTCTCGGTTCTTCCGGACATTGGCCAAATCCTCATCTGCCTGTTGCAAAACCACCGTACCGACTTGATGCGTCAACCTTTCAATCGTATTAGCTGAAACCTTTTGGCCAAATACTTGCTCGATCTTTCGGGAGACTTGCTCGAAACTATCATCCACTGCCAGAAGACAACAGGCTTTGGCTAATCCCAGACTAAGTCGTTCCGTTCCCAAGCCGCTGGCAACATCATAAGGATACAGACTCTTTCGGCAGTCAGGACAATGATAATAAGCTCGCTCGAGATTTATCCATCCAAAAAGAGTATGTATATCTCGTGGACGGTGCTGTACAAACCTCATTGAACCATCGCATCCACAAGCCATTGAACTGCCCTTATACCCATTTGGTTTGCGATTAACTGTTCGTTGCAATAATCCTTGCCCCAGTAACCGCATCTTCTCTTCTACCAGTTGCTCCAGCGCTGCGAGGTCATGCCGTACTAATGCAAATTCTTCGCTGAAATACTCTTCCAATTGTTCTAAAATTTTGGTATCCATAATTTGTGCCCTCCATAGCAAAATAGTAATTTTAGGTATTTTCTCTATTTTGCCTATAAGGAGGGCTTTTTTCTACCTACAATTATGACATGCACCCTTCATCCAGGCAGATAACTCTGGTACCAGAGAAAGGCAATGGAATCCAAGAGTTGGGGTCATCAATACCAATCTTTTAGGTATAGACGACACATTTACCGCAATTTATCAGGCTCCGTGGGATTCGACTCTGGACTGAGACAAATTGTGGCCTGCTTGCTGGTGTACTGTATTCTCTTAGCAGTACCGATGCAGGTTGCCCTGGCTACAGTCAGCAATCCTGACGTAGTGGCAGGGTCGGCCGGGGTCAGTCAAAGTGGTAACACCACCACTGTAAATATGGGCTCGGCCAGTGCTGTGATAAACTGGGACAGTCTAAATACCAATTCGAGCGAAATTCTGCAGTTTTTAAAGGCCAGTGGTAATTTCGCAGTGCTGAACAGGGTAATTCAGGGAGGCGCAACGCAGTTCGATGGTTCCCTCTTTGGCAACCAGGGACACGTTATTATCGTTAATCCTAACGGCATAGTATTTGGTCCTACTGCCCTCATTCAGGCCCACAAGTTCACTGCTTCGGCACTGGATATGGCAAACACGGACTTTATGAACGGCATATATAACTTCACCGGCGGTGGAGTCGGAGAGGTAGCAAACTATGGCGATATCTCCGCCGACCAGGTTGCCCTTATCGGCAGAAAGGTCCTTAACGCGGGTGTTATAAGAAGCCCGGGTGGATATGTCTTGATGGCTGCCGGCGACAAGGTGTTTCTCGGCCAGGATGGCAGTAACATTGTCGTGGAAGTAGAGGGCGTTACAGTTCCGGACCTGGCAGCGGGTATAGGCGACGTCATTAACGAAGGTACAATCGAGGCGGCTGGTGGAAAAATAGTCCTTGCTGCCGGCGATACCTTTTCCAGGGCCATAGACGGCCTCGACTCAATGTCTCTGGCCGTTGAGAGCGGTACCGGCCGTGTAGGCCAGTTCGGCATACTCAGCGCAGACGGCGTCGAAGGCGACGGCGGCAGCATTACTATGACCGCAGGCGATGTAGTTGCTCTCAGCAGCGATAGCGTAACCACCGCAAACGCCGGCACCAACGGCGACGGCGGCCAGGTCATCGTTTACTCACCCGATACCGCACTTTTCCGCGAAGGC
>JAUWBX010000397.1 GCA_030609625.1 Phycisphaerae bacterium | reverse complement strand
GTACGTTCCCAACCGCCAACAACGCAACCCACACGACGCATATAACCATGACCAATGAAACCAGAACCTTGGCAAAACGCGTCCACGTCACTCTCAGATGAGCCATATTTTCTCTTTCTCTTTCAATAGCAGCCTTTCCTTCATCTTCCACTTTAACGTAGGCGTGTATCTTTGCAAGCACATTGGATGTTTTTTCAACCACCTGTGTATGCGGGAGTATCCGCGTGATTTCGGCCCTGACTTTTGGCAGATTCGCCCAGGCGCTGCGGCATTCAAAAGCGAGAATTTCATTTATCAATCCTTTTTTATCAAGCAGCTCCTGCGCTTCCCGCAAATTTATCCATACCGTCATATCGGCCTCTGTGCCCATTTCTTTATGACACTTATATACGACAAATTCCCTGCCCATAAATCGAATTGTGTCACCAAGACTCAGTCTAAGTCCCTGCTGAACTTCGTTACCCAGTACGATTTTCCCCCGTGGAACTGCCTCGAGAGTCAATTCGCCGGCATCCACAGAGGGATTCACGGCTTTATCCGTCGTCCCCACAATGATAACTGCCCATTTTGTTTCAGGCCACTTCACCTTCTGACGCAGTCTTGGCACAAGATGTTCAATAGTAACAATCTCGGACTGCCCCAGCCGGGCAAGATACTCCTCCGGCATATACTTAGCTCCATAATCATCAGCATACCAGTTGTTGAGGTTCTGGTCTTTGGGAAGAATAACAATGTTGAATCCAAGCTTTTGCATCGCTCTCTTAACGCCATTTTCCAAAACCCGCATCTTTTCCTGTGTTTCGGCCCTTTTCTGCTCGAGAATCGTTCGCGTCCGCGCATCATGCAATTTCACCAGTGTCAGCGAACCAGCAAGGCATCCTACTGCCACCGCAACAGATAATAATCCTAATCCAAAATTGAGCTTGCGATGTAGAATCTCTCTAACTACCAAACGTGAAATTGTCATAATAATTACTACTTGCTCAAAGCGTCCCCCTGCTTGTTGCCGACAGTGGTCGCGATTACTGCAACTCCAATACCCACGCTGGTTACCAGCTTCCAAATCGTCATTGATGCCCTCTTCTGCGCGGACTTAGAGCCACACTTCCCAAAACAACCGCCAGCAGAATGACCGCCAGCATCACCCCAGTTGTTCCCATAATGCCTAATCCAAGAAGTTTTCGCTCTTTGACCTCGACCGCCTGGGCCTGCTTGTCGGTGGCAGAACTCAGGTCATTGTCCGGAGCCAAGACCTCGGTACTCTGAGTACTTGCAATTACTTTGTCCTGGGTCCCGGTTCCTGCATCAGCCGGTGCTTCCGGCATTACACCCGTCAGCTCCGGCAACGGGGTCTCATAGTACTCCTCGTAAAACTCCTCGTAAAACTTTATCGCGGCTGCATCCCAGTTTACGGCCATAAGTAAATCCACACCCGGGTTCATCATTTTGATTTCACAGCCGCAGGGACCGGTCAAAAAAGCGAGGGTTTCTCGAATGTTATCCACCGTAATACCATCCCCAATGAGCGCAAAAGGGACCCGGCCTCGCCCAAATACAGGAAACACCATCGGCTCAGCCGAATACTCGTCGAGGTCCGGCTCGCTGTTCAACAACAAGGTCAGAAGCATACTCTCATTAGGGTCAGAACGGGAAACGGATAAAGTCGAAAATGAGTATGTTACTTCAGGCACCCCCAGATCATCAGGCATAGACTGGGCTTGTTCTTTTAGTTCGCGAACCGCTGTTTCCAGCTCCTGTTCGAGCAGCCGAAGAGCCGCTTTGTCCTTGTCGGCGTTACCTGATTCAATAAAAATCCATACTGTTGTTTGGCCATCAATCAAACGTTCAGCCAATTTTTGGCGCGTTGGGGACTGAAGCAAAGCCGCCACCGTTGAGGACGTGAACCGGCCCTGCCAAACCGGAGCCGCCCGACCTCTTTGCAAGGGATACCAGAGAGCAAGCTCCGGCAGGGTCTCCGGAAGATTGGGACCCAACAGACTCTTTACTTTTTCTTCCGGAACTTCAGCAAGATTCACTTCCACAACACGTAAGTTCAGTAGAGCTTCCGCCTCGGATGATTCGCCATAGGCGGACTGTAACTCCTCCAAAAGTTGCTTCTGGTCCTCCGTCATCTGACCGCGATAAATTAACACCGCATCATAATAATCCGCAGGCCATCTTTCCATCGCATATCGAAAAACCGGTATCGAACAGGCGAAAGCCGACGACGCCAAAATGAAAAGGCTTATTAATATTATTATTGTAGTTCGCTGTACTTTCATATCTTTAAAACTCCTATTGCTCATTTGGGTTCCCGCAAGGCGGGGTCCCTACCTGCAAAGCACAGTATTCTACCATCTTTGGTCGCAAGATACAAGCAACTACTTGCCACGGCCATACCATCGAAAACAGGGGGCGAATCGAGCTTATATTCGGCCAGTTTCTTCCCATCCGAGGCGGAAACTACCAACAGCAAAGCACCATTTTGCCCTTCAAGGGCGTCGCTCTGTTTGTCGAGTTTGGCCAGAACCCCTGCGTCGTTGGGATTGTAGAACGCTTCTTCCTCGTCAACGACATCCGGTGGGCCGGCAATGAATAATGTTTTGTTTGCCAGAACCATAGCCCGGACATGAAGGGGGGGCTCGGCGTCCAACCACTTAAAACTGACCGCGGAACGATCCGACAGCGGGAAACTCTTGCGAACTCCCCTGTCAGCAACAGAAGAACTTCTCTTTTTGGAGCTGGCATTCATTTGGCGTTCAGCCGCCACCACCCGTTGAATTGATTCGGCCTTGATTTGCTTGTCGGCGGCATAAAGCTGATATTCCAACACGGATGATTGACACAGATACTCGGGCTTGCGCCCGAAGCTATAGACAGAGGACTCGTCACAAACCATAATCCGCCCGGACGGCACATAACGGCCGGCACGGGGCCATCCGCCCCAGCCCGAAGCGACACTTTTGCCAAACATCCAGTAGGAGCGGTGGAACCAGGAGTCATCCAGAAAACCGATTGTGCAAAACAGATGCACCCCCTCGCCGGTCTGCTCGGTGGCATCCACCGGGGCAATTTGCCGGCGAGTCCCCTGCAGGTCAAACCGCTGGGACCGCATATAGACATATCTGCCGTCACTCGACAAAACATCAGGCAACGCAACCGGCATATTCAGCCCTTTGACGTACACCTGCAGATTCTCGCCGGTCTTCGGGTCGCGGTCGTCAAGAATGGTCTCGGATAATTTTCGCCCTGTTTTCGGGTCGAGCCGTAAGAAGCGTATGCCTCCGTCCAGGAACATCGACCTTCCAGCAACGCAGTACAAGACAGCCTGCCCTGAGCCTGCCGAAGGGTCGTCCTGGACGAGCACACTGCCGTGGACGGGCCAGACTGATTCCAATTGCTCAAACGCCGTCAATCGCAGGTCTTTTGGCGCTGCGCGGAAACGCCAGGCAAGAGCACCGTCGGAAGCCGCAAGACAATAAACCCAGCC
>JAUWBX010000483.1 GCA_030609625.1 Phycisphaerae bacterium | reverse complement strand
AGATGACAAGGGCCGGCAGGTTGTGTTGAGCTATAACGTTAGCCATTGTGAACGTTTTTCCGCTGCCGGTAACACCCATCAGCGTCTGCAAATTTTTGCCCGCGTGCATTCCTTCTACAAGCCGTTCTATGGCTTGTGGCTGGTCGCCGACAGGCTTAAACTCATTGTTTAGCTTGAATATACCCATTGTTACTATTTTAGCTAAGAACTGAGAAGATTTCACGCGGAAAATTAGTGGACAGCCGGTAGAGGACAGGGGACAGAAAACAGAGGACAGAAAACAGACTCTGATTTCTGACTTCTGACTTCTGACTTCTGACTTCTGTCAATCTGATTTATTTGACCGGGTCCGGATAGACGATAGCGGCTATGATGGCTTTTCCGTATCGCCGCCACAGGGTTTCCGAATCGAGTCCTGAGTCATCTTGCAGCATCTCGAAAGTTATGATGGGAATCCCCAGATCAACTCCGGCGTATGAGCCGAGCGAGCCGGGCCTTGCGCCCAGCCTTTTTACGGGCAAATCACAATATTGGGCCATTCGAACAGCTAAAGCTGTGCCGGGGCCGTCGTAGTCAATGCAGGCCAACGGCTGATGAATGCTGACAATGCGGTCAGGGGAGTATTGCTCAATGAGTTGTTTGACCAGACGTGCTTCCGGCTCAGAAAGCGCAGTGGCTCCGAACTGTTTATTGTTGAGGCGGTTAGACGCCGGGAAATTGCGGTTGAGGTCCACGCCATTAGCGTTGAAACGGCTGTCGTGGGCCATGCCATCAGGATTTGCCACGGCTAAAAGCACAACCGTTCGTCCAGCCATCAGGTGTGGCTGCTGCTGTAGATATTTCCCTAACCGTCGGACAAGGGGTGTTCCGGCAGGCTCGTCGCCGTGAATGGTTGCCAGGATGAAGGTTACATCCGAACCTTGGCCAAGCACGAAGGATAGAATCGGCAGACGCTGGACCGATGTACCGACAATACGGTACTGGCCCGGAATTACAAATGTTGGCACCTTTGGCAACGGTGGCGACTGTAGCGTAGCTGACAGCGGCGTCAGTGGCATCAATGACGGCGTAACCAGCTCCGGATAGACTGTGGGTTTATAGCAGCCGGCCAAGGCAAAGACAGCCAATAGGGCGCAAATGTTCAAGGTGAAAGAACGCTTTTTATTCATATCAGATTTCTTTCAAGCTTCCTTTCTTTCCCACAAAGTAGCGATACGAAGGTATTATAAGCTCTTGCCGCAGAGATTAAAGGCAAAAATCAGAAGACGAAGATAAAAAGATTGGCCGAATGGTTGACTTTTCAGCGGCAATGGAGGAGAATGCGTTTTCCCATCTGTTGTGAAAGACGGCTAATGAAAACAGTTGACAGTGTAAAACTGGTACAGAAAGAGCGATATTCGATACTTGAAGCAGCAAAAGCTCTCAAGTCGAATCTGCCTGTAACGCGAGTGATATTGTTCGGCTCAAAAGCTCGTGGTTCAGGCGAACCGGATTCGGATATAGACCTTCTTGTACTGACTCACTGTCCAGTTACCAGTAAATTGCGGCAGGACATCTCATACCAATTAGCTGACATTAATCTTCGCAATGATGTTTTGTTGACATCAGTTGTTATATCCGAACAGGAGTGGGCAAATGGACTAATTCGCCATACGCTGATTCATAGCGAAGTTGAAAGAGACGGATGTGAAATATGAATGAGAGTGACAGGCAGGAGGGAGATTATATCCCTACGGCTACTTTTGAGGCATCGAACGTTTCAACATGCCTTCAACAGTCTCGTGAATTCATATATTTAATTCGCAGCCTTATTGATAATCCCGGAGCGACGAACTCTTAACTTTGAATTAAATAGTTCCTGTTGCGGAAAGCAAAAACCTACGATGTCACCCCTGCCCCTGCCTCCGCAGGGGTAAACTTGTCCCCGCGAAAGCGGGGAACAGGGGTCCAGAGCGAAAAAGCTGGATTCCCGCTGGAGTTTATCCCGCACTTTGATGCGGGGCGGGAATGACAAAAACTGTTTCCGCAACAGGAACTAAATAATGCTCTTGCGTCTTCAGTTCTTTGTATTTTTGGTCTGTTTGATGAATCAGAAGTGTAGAGATTAAAGCAACAGAGCCGATGATAAGTTTAGAGACCGTATTTCTTCCTGCACGAGTTAGTAACTCTGAAAGTAAGGTATAAATGGCAGAGAAACGCAAAAAAGTAAGGCTCCTTGTTTATATTGTAGTTGGAATATGCCTTGTGCCTTTTGCGTATTTAGGACGGGGGCTTTATTACGGTGCGAAAACAATACACGAGCTTTTGGCTGAGAACAAACATCTCAAGCAGGCGATAACCAATCTTACAAGCGAGGAACAAATAGGCTATGCAAAGGTAATTGCCCAGGAGACAACAGATGAGCAGCTTCTTACCACAATAAAATTCGTTGAGACCGCGATAGACGATAAGCTTAAGTCGATTCTGGAGATAGAATACTATATCGCCGGTGACATCATTTACTTTGACGCGTTGATTGTGAAGTTCGGAAATA
>JAUWBX010000384.1 GCA_030609625.1 Phycisphaerae bacterium | reverse complement strand
TCATAATTATTGGAGGTTTCATGCTCCGATTGACGAAATACCTTTAAACACAGTTGTGGCTTCATTTAACGATAAGAGAGCGTGTCATTTTCTTCATACGCTTTTCGTTATCAAGGCGGGGGTGTTGTCGGCCTAAATCGCCTAAGGAACCGCCATTCACACCAGACGGATTATTTTCTCACAACATGTTAGCAAACGCAAACGAGCATCGAGACTGGAGAATATACGCAGACTTCGCACGGATTTTGATAGGCAAAACTCGAACACTTTACGCCAACGAAGACTTCGGCATTCAACAACCATCGATTTGTGAGTTGAAAGAAATACCCCTCAAGACGAGTTCGCCGCTTAAATGGCCTGTGAGATGCTATAAATCGAAAGATAACGGGGGTAATGTGGGAAACCACAATACTTAATCTTTCCTCTGAACAAGTTGGTTTACGCTTGAAAAAACTTTTTAAAAAATATACGTAGTCACCACAATAGCATTTTAAGAGAATAATTTGTATAAATGATTGGTTCTGAGTTAGTTCAGAATTGGTTCTATTTCCTGTGGATGAAGGAACGGAGATGTGGTGGTGAGAAGCATCCCTCTATATACGAGCTATTCCCCGCCGAAAAGCAAGGACGCACCAATTATCGTTTGACAAAGGGCACTTTGTGTGTCCTGCGGTTTGTGGTGCGCACAATGTGTGTGGTTCCATTACAAATGTGCGCACGGCGAAGGCATTGTTTGAAAACAGCACCTTGCTCGCAAAGAACTTCGCAAGAGTGCTAAGACCCCCTGTGGTTAAAAAGCGTGTCCAAAGGCACGCATAAGCTTTTGCTTTGTAGGGAATTATGCAAGATTTCCTACTGCAACCCACAGGGACGGAGTCTGCGCCATCGCTGTTGTCGACAGGATTGTAAGGATGCTTGGGATGTTCGAACACTCGGTTCAAAATCCAAGGCGTCAAAAGAAAAACGGATTGATTAGCAAGTGAAAACCTATTTGACAGTTTACTTTGGGACGTTACTGTTGGCGATGTTTCTCGTGCCGATTGTTTCGCGACTGGCTAAGAGGTATCGTTTGGTCGATTCTCCCGGCCCGCGCAAGGTGCACAAAACACCCATCCCGCGTATCGGCGGAATTGTTTTTATAGTATCGACACTTGCTCTGGTGCTGCCTGTGTTTCTCTTAAATAACAACATCGGCCAGTCTTTCCGTGAGTCGCGGACGGAATTCATCGTACTCCTGGTAGGGGCTGGTTTCATATTTATGGTAGGCCTGTTTGATGATCTATTCTCCGTACGAGGCTACATCAAACTGTTATGCCTTATCGCGGCCTCGTTGACAATCTGTGCTTCAGGGGCAACAATGCGTTCCATTTCCGTGGGAACGTGGTTTGTACTTGAGACTGGTTGGGCGGCATGGCCGCTTACGGTATTTTGGATAGTGACGATTACGGTGTGTTTGAGCGTAATTGACGGGCTGGACGGTCTTGCTGCCGGGATAGCGGCCATTGTGTGCGGTTCAATTGTACTTCTGGCTCTTTGGGTCGGTCAGGCAGCCATGGCGGTGTTGATGCTGGCGCTGCTGGGCAGTGTGACAGGCTTTCTGTTCTTTAACTTCTATCCCGCCAAGATTTTCATGGGCGACTGCGGCTCCATGTTTCTCGGCTTTATGATTGGAGCCGGCAGCATCATATACCAGACAAAGACTTCCACATTAGTAGGACTGGCGATTCCATTTTTGATAATGGGTATACCGATTCTCGATACAGGCTTTGTCATTATTGGTCGCCGCTTTCTTGAGCGGCGTTCGATATTATCTCCCGATCAAAACCACTTGCATCATCGTCTGTTGAATCTTGGCTTGAATCACCGCACCGTAGTTATTGTTATTTATGCGGTGACAGCCATAGGAGCCAGTATTGGGGTGTTTATGTTAACCACGGAAGGCGGGTGGTCGATAGGACTGCTGGTGGGTGGGCTACTATTGTTGTTTTCAATATTCGCATGCCTGCATGGCAGGCGTTATCGCGGAATACTAATAGCCCTAAAACGTAACTGGGCCATCGCACGTGAAGCAAGGAAGGAGAAGCATAATTTTGAAAATGCCCAATTGAGGATGAGGGAATCAAGGTCTTTCCGTGCATGGTGGGAGGCGGTGTGCGTCATGGCCAAAAAAATGCATTTTCAAAGTATCGGGGTGTGGAAACGCTGCAATGGCCATTACGTAAATACCTGTGCCTGGAATACGACGGAGGACATATTCACAACTGATAAAACAATGAAACTTATCTTGCCGCTTAATGGAAATGGGACAGAAGAATGGGAGATAAGGGCACGTATTTGGGCAGATAGCTATCTGGAACTAAGCGGCCGACAGGCTATGCTGCTGGGACGGCTGATGGACGAGTTCCCGCCACCGGAGCAGGAAAAAGAAGCTGAAGCATTGGGCCAACGTGCCGACACGACACACCTATCCACGATTAAAGAAAAAGCAGGAGATTTACCGTCGGAGGAGGAACGCAAAAACTGAGTAAAGAAGTAGGTGTGTCTGAGTCGCTTCGTGTTAAAGACACAAAAGAAATAGTCAAGAAGCATAAGTTGTATAGTGATCTTTCATAAGGAATGAGATATGGATGCCCTCAAAGAAACATATCAAGCTGATCGAAGGAGAAGTAAGAATGGATGATTTGGAAGATAAAACGAAACACAATACGAACTCGGAAGGAGAAACCGTTCGGTTTCGTCCAGATCCGATAGTGCAAGCAAAGGACGATTATAGCAGATCCGGCGAAGGGATGCAGCCCACAGAAATTATACATAGTGCCAAAAAGCCGATATCGGTTGCCGATGCGACATTACTGCCTAATCAGTTTATGGGGACGGGAGGACCCACGCAGGCCGTCCCGCCAGGAAGCGATATTAGCGATATTATAGAATCGATGTTTCGTTTCAAATGGACGCTTCTGGTAGTTTTCGTCTTAGTGGCCGCTCCCGCGATCGCTGCTATCTGGACCCAGGTAGTTCCTAAGTACCGAGCCATGGCGGAAGTGCGAGTTCAGCCTATTATCCCGTATCTGGTCTTCCGGACAGAGGATAGCGGAATGATTCCCTTATATTCATCATTCGTGAGCACCCAGGTCTCTATTATGAGGAGTTTGGCAGTCCTACAACGTGTGTTGGAGCAACAGGGTGCGTTGGACCAACAGAAAGTCCAGGAGACACAGTGGTACAAGGAGCCTCCAAAACCGCTTGTGCAACGGCTGCTCGGAAACCCACCTGCCTCCCATATTGAAAGGCTCGGGGATGCTCTTTCGGTCAAGCCTCGCAAGGGAACCGAGATAATTGACGTTACCTTTATAGACTCCAGCGCCAAAGATGCCAAGATTATTGTGGATGCTGTTTTGGACCAGTATGTGAAATACATTGGGGAAAAGTCTGATGCGACTAAGGACAAGCTCTACAACACACTTGTAGAACAGTACAAATCTCTGGAAAACGAAATCCTGGGGCGAGAGAAGGTCTCTGCTGGACTCCGCAATTCGCTCGGTACGGGCACTCCGCAGGAACTTGTCTCC
>JAUWBX010000237.1 GCA_030609625.1 Phycisphaerae bacterium | reverse complement strand
TCATAATTATTGGAGGTTTCATGCTCCGATTGACGAAATACCTTTAAACACAGTTGTGGCTTCATTTAACGATAAGAGAGCGTGTCATTTTCTTCATACGCTTTTCGTTATCAAGGCGGGGGTGTTGTCGGCCTAAATCGCTTAAGGAACCGCCATTCGGGACAGTCACCTATTAAATCCGCGCCACAACTGATTCTTAAAATATTAGCCCGCCAAGAGTCGCAGATCCGCCTACGGCGGGCCCAACAACCGCCCAAAACATTAACCGCTAATCAAGGATGTCCTCGCTCACTCGTTAATAAGAAATTTACCCTACTGAAGCGGGATTTTCAATAAAAAATAATAATTCGTATTTCGTTTCTTCCTTCGACGGAGTTTACCCTGAGCGTAGTCGAATGGATCCGTGGTTTTTGCGTTAAAATAGGTAAAATATCCGCGATTTTTCAACCAAAAGCGATGATACCTTCGAGCAAAAATTAAATTTTTCAAAAAATTTTTAACTCACTTTCCCAAATTGAGTTACGAAAATCACGAACCGATATTCGAGGACTTTTTTCGTATCAAAAGTGCAGGTAGCTCTAATTATAGAGGCGCTACTTTTTTCGCCTCCGGCAAAAAGCAGCCAAAAATGGAAGATAATTTATTTACAAGTCCTTAGGGGAATTACCAATCATGAGCATCGAGAATCCAACTTTAGCTCACTTTAGGCACTTTAGGCACTTTATTCCCCTCTACATCTGTCGAGAAACCTCTACAAATCAGCTACTTTTATGCAAAACAAACCCAATCTTGTCCGCCGTAGGCGGATTGCAAATGAACGTAAGTAATATTATAACAAGGAATTATAAAGATTTTATCCCGCTGGCGGGGCAAAAAAACAAACCCAAAACAAACCCAATCAAACCCAATCTCCGAAAAGCCAAAATGAATATAAACTCAACTTTAACAAAGGATTACAGAAAAAAAGAGGATTTCGAAGTCCGAATAAACAAACCCAATCTTGTCCGCCGTAGGCGGATTGCAAAAATGAACGCAAACGCTTTTTCACAAAAGGATTATGGAAATGAAACCACCCTCAGGCCCCAAAAAAACAAACCCAAAACAAACCCAATTTTAGAAAGAATGAAGGAAATTCTATGAAAAAAATATTTGTGCTCGTCATGACAATCATTTCGGTTAGCCAAAGTTTCGCCGCAACACATAAGAATCCACATACTGTAAACACATTTGAGTGTATCGGTATATACTACAAAGTCGATTCTGCGGACTTGGGAGAGTGCAAAGTCAATTATAGACCTTCGGGAAGCAGGGAATGGAAAACTGCCCTTCCTCTGTGGTTTGATGAGCGGGACAATGAATATCGAGGCAGTATTGTTGGTCTGACACCGGATACGATATATGAAGTTAAATTAGCATGCCGAGAGCATGACGTCCAATTTAAAACGAGAACTCGCAATGAAGAGCTTAAAATCGGCAAAACAACCTATCTCGATACCGGAGTAAAAGCCGGGACAATTCATATTACTGAATCGGGAAATGCCGATGGCTGGCATCTGGTTACACCAAAGCCGGGTTACAAAACAACCATCGACCCCGAAAATACACTGGATTATAATATCGTAGTTGAGGCTTCGTTTGTGATAATTCGTGGTCTTGAATTGAAGAACGCAGCTATCCACGGCATCCTCATAGAGAAAAACGTTCACGATGTCGTTATTGAAGACTGTCATATCACATTCTGGGGTAGAATAGGCGGCCCCAGAACTTTTGGCAACGTCGGCGGTTCCGATAGCGCAATCTACGCAAAAAAAGGTACTTCTCGCCTTGTAATTCAACGAAATTCAATCAATAACCCTCGAGGTGCAAGTAACGATTGGGATACCGGCCATCCAAACGGACCACAAGCAATTACCTTAAACAATTCAAAGGGCGGGAATATCATCCGTTACAATGACATCTTCTCAACCGAAGACCATGGCTTTAATGACGCTTTTGGTGGAAGCAGCAATTTCAGCAATGAAGGCAGCCCAAATCGTGATTCGGATATTTACGGAAACATCATCTCAAATGTTTGGGATGATGCTATTGAAAGCGAAGGCGCGAACATGAATGTTCGCATTTGGGGGAATTATCTGCATCATACATATCAGCATATCGCGGTGGCGGCAACATCAAAAGGGCCTTTATATATCTTCCGAAATATATTTGGAATAAGTCGGCGAACGCATCGGAACCCTCTCGGCGGCAGTATGGTCAAAGTGGGTGAAAGAGGCGAGTATAAAGGCGGCAGGATATATGTTTTTCACAACACAGCTCTACAGCCCAAAGGCGCTTTTAGAGTTTTCAGCAGTCATGCCTGTCACAACACGATTACCCGCAACAATATTTTTGATTGCCACGGGCCGTTGACTGGTTTAAGGCAAGCAGACCCGCCGAGTGATTTTGATTATGACGTTTTCACTGGTCTTAATATGAGGCAGGGTTATGAAAAGCATGGGATTAGAAAGAAACCATCCTTTGTCCGTTCTCAGGGATTGGAATTCTATTTGGCTCCGACCATTACGACAGTAAAGTGGGGAAGGACGACCACGCAAAGGGGTGAAAAAACCGTGGTCATTACGGACAAGCTCATTACTATTCCCAACCCAGCTATAGATGCCGGTGTTCTCATTCCTGGGTTTAACGATGATTACAAGGGCAAAGCTCCGGACATGGGCGCATTTGAAAGAGGAAACTCACCCTTGAAATTTGGACGTCATGCGCAGGGACAAACTTTTCTCACACCATGGGAAGAGTTTTGATGGACCGTGTGGATCTCCAAAAGTGTCTAATGCTCCATCAAGCCTCGATTGATGGGTAGAGTTTTTTTAGTTTAATTCGTGCGTCAGCGATAGTTAGTTACTGTTGCGGAAACAGTATTTGTCATTCCCGCCCCGCATCAAAGTGCGGGATAAACTCCAGCGGGAATCCAGCTTTTTCGCTCTGGATCCCTGCTTTCGCAGGGGTGACATCGCAGGTTTTTGCTTTCCGTAACAGGAACTATTTACAGAATTTCTAACGGAGTTTATTTTTTAAGGTGCTGTTTTAATCGCTCGTAAATACTGTTCGGAATTAAATTTGACAAGCCGGCAACGCCGGCTGGGATCCGACCCGCCTTCGGCGGGCCACTTAATGAGGCGACCTCACGAATCAAGGTCGAGCTGGTGAAGCCATACTGTTCGCTGGTCATAATAAAAACCGTTTCGATGCCGGCCACAGCCCGGTTGGTCATAGCAAGCTGGAACTCATACTGGACGTCGGTAAGACTTCGCAGGCCTCGCAGGATGACATCGGCCTTTTTCTTGGCGGCGTATTCGACCGTCAGCCCATCAAAACTCTCTACCGAGATACCCGTCATCTGTCTTTCGCGGATTAGCTCAGCTATCATCTCCACACGCTCTTCGGGCGTGAAGAGTTGATTTTTGACCGGACTTCGCCCAATCGCGATGATAAGCTCGTCAAAGATTTTCATACCGCGGTCGATAACGTCCAGATGCCCGTTCGTTATCGGGTCGAACGAGCCGGGGAAAATTGCTCTTACACATTTTTTAGCCATCAGTTTAACCCATTACTTCGTGAGTAGTTAATTGGTTAATTAATTACTCACCATTTAACCACTTCCGTAATCAATAATCAATACGCTTTGTAGAAAACTTGTATCACGGCCATCTTGGCCGTGTTTTCACGGGCTGGAAGCCCGTGCTACGTCCGCCTCCACTCCTTGTCATTCTGAGCGGAACGTAGTGGAGCGAATCCCGATGTATCGAGACTTTTCACAGACCAGATGCTTCGTTTCACTCAGCATGACATTAAATCATCTGTCACAGACCGGTGGGGTTCTTCAGCCAATGGTCCAGCCAGCTTATTACTGTTTCGTGCCAGAGGATGGAATTTGCCGGCTTTAGCACCCAGTGGTTTTCGTCAGGGAAGTAAAGCAACTTGCTGGGAATTCCGAGGCGCTGCAGGGCATTAAAGGTGCCGAGTCCCTGGGTATCGGCCACCCGAAAGTCCAGTGCACCGTGGATAACGAGCATTGGGGTCTTCCAGTTTTTGACGAAATTTACGGGGTTGTGCTTCTCATAGCCAGCCGGGTTGTCCCAGGGCGTGCCGAGGTGGTCCCACTCGGGAAACCAGAGTTCCTCGGTGTCGAAGTAGGCCATCCGTTCATCAAGATTGCCGTCGTGGTTGACCAGGCAGCGGAAACGGTCTGGCCATTTGCCTTCTATCCAGTTAATCATATAACCGCCGAAAGAAGCGCCAAGGGCGCCGACCCTGTCGCTGTCCATCCAGGGATAACGTTTTAATGCGGCGGCCAGACCTTTTTGCAGGTCCTCCAGAGGCTTGCCGCCCCAGTCGCCCCGGATGGAATCGGTGAAGGCCTGTCCGTATCCGGTAGAGCCGTGAAAATCCACCATAACCGCAGCGTAGCCTGCTCCTGCGTATGGCTGTGGGTTCCAGCGGTAATGAAAACTGTTGCCGAAAGAGCCCTGAGGGCCTCCGTGAATCAGAAAAGCCACAGGGTATTTCCTGGCAGGGTCAAAATCCACGGGCTTGACTACGTAGCAATAGACCGTTTCATCGTTCCATCCGGCGAATGTGAACTGCTCATATTCGCCCATGCGAGCAGCGGCAATTTTTTCGGTGTTGATATTGGTGATTTTGCGTATATCGCTGCCGTCAGGTTTAACTGAATACAACTCAACAGGACTGCGCAGATTACTCAGGGCGAAAATAATCCTGCCTGCTGCGATGCCGGGTGAACTGACTCGGCCTTCTTTGACAATGGTTCGAACAGCACCAGTTTTTATATTGATGGCGAACAGAGATTTTTGGCCCACATTGGTTGCCGTGGCATAGATTGTTTTGCCGTCCGCCGAGAAGCAAAACGAGG
>JAUWBX010000524.1 GCA_030609625.1 Phycisphaerae bacterium | reverse complement strand
GCGTATGATGATTGCCGAATCAACGAATAGAAGATAACGTGCGTCAGCCAGTTCTGATTTATCCAGCCGGTCGGATGCCAGTATTTAACGGTCTCGATGCCGACTTTGTTCGTTATCCATTGGGCCCAGTTTGGCCAGGTTTTTATCTCTTTTTCCGTCGGGCCTGCTTTGTGCGAATTTGCGCTGAACGGCTCGACAGTATCTACTCCGTGATTGACAAAATGCCGCCCGCAGGCCATCGCAACCCAGGTATCGCCGGCTGCAACCATATGTGTGCAGGCATGGAATGTAAAAATAAGCATTGCCAGCCAACAGAGGACAGAGAACAGGCGACGCAGGACTTCTGACTTCTGACTTCCGACCTCTGACTTCCGACTTCTGACTTCTATTGACTTAGCCATTCTTCCAGTCTGTCTAATCCTTTGGTAATCTGCTCGATCGAACAGGCAAAGCTCAAACGAACATTATTATCACAGCCAAACGGCAGCCCCGGAACCAGCGCGACATTGGTCTGTTCCAGAAGCGCTTTTGCAAAATCCATACTGCCGTTAATTTTCGCACCTTTAATATTTCGGCCATAATGGCTTGAAACATCAGGGAAACAGTAAAAAGCACCGGTGGATTCGGAGCATTGGACGCCTTCGATATTGTTCAGACGCTCGGTCATATATTTGCCTCGACGCTCGAATTCTTTCCTCATATTTTCTATGGCCTGCTCGGCAGGCTCACCAAAAGCTGCTATCGCCGCGTACTGACCGAAGGTTACAGGGTTCGAGGTCATGTGAGATTGAAGACGCCCCATTGCCTTTATAGCCTCTAACGGCCCGGCGGTGTATCCTAAACGCCAGCCCGTCATAGAGAAAGTCTTGCTAAAGCCGTTAAGAGTCAGAGTTCTATTGTAGGCATCTTCACTCAGTGAAGCAAAGCTAACAAACCTGGTATCGCCGTAGATTAGCTTTTCGTAGATTTCATCCGAAAGCACCGCCACTTTCGTTCCTTCAAGGACCTTTGCGATGCCTTTTAGCTCTTCGGGCGTATAAGTAAACCCACCCGGATTATTGGGGGAGTTAATCAACAGCATTGCGGTTTTTTCCGTGATGGCTTCCTCCAACTGCGACGGCGTAATTTTGTAGCTGTTATCTTTATCAGTTTGAATAATTTTAACAACAGCACCGGCCAGCTTTATCGTCTCAGGATAAGTTACCCAGTAAGGTGTTCCCAGAATAACCTCGTCACCAGGGTCAAGTACCACCTGCATCGCCTCGTAAACCGAGTGTTTGCCGCCGATATTGACTATGACCTGGTCAGGACTGTATTCGAGACCATTTTCCTTTTTGAGCTTTTTGGCGATAGCGGTCCGCAGCTCAACTATGCCGGCTGCGGCTGTGTATTTCGTCTTACCTGCCTTCAGCGCCTTGATAGCGGCATCCTTGATATAATCGGGCGTATCGAAATCCGGCTCCCCCGCACCAAAACCAACTACATCGACACCCTGGGCCTTTAATTCCTGCGCTCGTGTAGTAACAGCAAGAGTTGCCGATGGCGGCACATCCTGAGCTCGTTTGCTGACTTTCATCTTCTTTGCACCTTTCAAATTTGAATCTTCTTTATCCCGTTAAGGAAAACTCTCTAATGGAGTTTACATAATCA
>JAUWBX010000529.1 GCA_030609625.1 Phycisphaerae bacterium | reverse complement strand
GGTGGATAGCGGGGTGCATGCAGCTTATATACAGGGCGGGCTGGCCGATAATGCGGTCAAAAAAGGGCAGGCCCACTTATTGGGAGAGGCGCTTGAATTTATCAAAGAGCAGGGTGTACCCGGCGGAATGGGGGCGCATTTGTTGAGTACGGTCAAGGACTGTGTCAAAGCGGGACTTAAGCCGGATTTCTGGGTCAAGACGCTGCATCCGCACGATTACTGGTCGGCTAAGATTAAACCGGAGAATGATAATATCTGGAGCAGAACTCCGGAAGAAACAATTAAGTATATGGAAACGCTGGACACACCCTGGATGGCTTTTAAGGTCTTGGCTGCGGGTGCAATTCATCCGAGGGACAGTTTCAAATATGTTTTCGAGAATGGTGCTGATTTTGCCTGTGTTGGGATGTTCGATTTTCAGATTATCGAAGATGTGCTTATCGCGAAGGATGCGTTATCGGGTAAAATGAACAGGCGGCGTCCCTGGAGGGCGTAATCCTTAACCACAATTAGTTGTCTATCACGATTGAATTTGTTTGTGATGTTGGGTTACATTATATCACTGATGTTTCTGGATTCCTGCTTTCGCAGGAATGACAAATCACATATTCAAGTTTGACAAAATACAAGGAGAACAGGGAAAGTGTCTAAGAATCTGAATCGCCGAGAGTTTGTCAAAAAAACTATCTTAACTTCTGCCGCCGTTGCATCGGCTTTGAGTCTCGAAGAGAAAGCTCTATTAGCGCAAATGAAGAAGCCGGCTAAGCTGCCGGTGGATTCGGTTAAGGGTCTGCCGGCGGGAAGGATTGGTCAGGTTAAGATTAGCAGGATAATATGCGGGGGCAATCTGATAGGTGGATTTGCGCACAGCAGAGATTTGATTTATGTTTCTTCTCTACTGAATCACTACTTTACAGATGAGAAGATTATTGAGACCCTCCAGATATGCGAGGAAAACGGGATAAATACTATTATTACAAACACGGGCTCGGCCGGCCTTCTCAAGAAATACCGGGACGAAAGGGGTGGTAAAATTCAGTGGTTTGCGCAGTGCACAGCAAAGACAGACGACCTTACAGGTGATGTAAAAATGGCCATTGATAATGGAGCGGCTGGGGCTTTTGTGATTGGCAATACTGGTGATAATTGGGCCAGGAACGGCAGGGCCGACCTTATCGGAAAAGTTGTAGAATTTATCAAAAAAAATGGAATCATCGCCGGTGTCGGTGGACATAACCTTCGGACGCCTATGGCGTGCGAAAAGGCGGGGATAGGGGCCGACTTCTATATGAAAACCCACCACAGCATTAATTACTGGTCCACGCGTCGGCCTGAGCAAAATAAAGATGTTATTGATAACTATAGTGCGGACAACTACTGGGACAAGGAACCTGAAAAAACCGTCGAGTTTATGAGGACGGTAAAAAAGCCGTGGATTGCTTATAAGGTCTTAGCCGCGGGGGCTATCCATCCCAGAGACGGTTTCAAATATGCTTTTGAAAATGGGGCTGATTTCCTTTGCGTGGGGATGTTCGATTTTCAGGTCATCGAAGATGTGCTT
>JAUWBX010000125.1 GCA_030609625.1 Phycisphaerae bacterium | reverse complement strand
ATGCGCCGGTCGGAGCCAGGTACCAGTCAACGACATTCCACGACAGTGTTGTTGGCCACGGTGAATTAAATTTCCACGTAAGGAGAAAAGTACAATCATACTTGTTTCTTCCAACAACCTCATGGAGGGCACGCATAGTCTCCATCGTCATTATCTGCCCTTTATAAGAGAATTCCTCAATACTGTTCGCTTCTCCATAGCGGCGATTCAGCAGCTTTGTAAACGAAGGTACAACTCTGCCTTCTTCTGTCCCATCGAGCCAGGTGTCGGTGCAGATAGTATGGAAATGCCATGCGGTTTTATCCGTTGGCCACCGGTCATTTTCAGGCAGAAACTTGTAAAAACTCTCAACAAGGGCAACCTCTCCGCCGATACCGCCCGAATAGGTGGCACCGGATGCGTAAACCCTTAGTTGCCGAGTCCATTCCGTATTTGAATCCCGCCCGTAATAGTAGGACGGCGGTGAGAAATTCCACGGCCCGCCGGTTCGTGAGCCGCCCATACCTGAACGTTCCTCTGCAATTCCGCCGGAGCCTGATTGATACGTTATATATGGAGCATACTTTTTAATCAGTTTGCGATACTCTGCATCGATATATGGTGTTGGGACCGTTTCGTCGTGCCCAATAAAATGAATAACGGATGGGTGATGCCTTATTTCGAGCAGATGCTCCTTAAAACATTCCAGTTGGAGTTCAGGGTCTCGATTATTTCTGGCAAATATCTCCGGTGCTAAGATAATTCCGTACTTGTCGCACATATCATAAAATTCCGGGAGCTCTTTTATTGAATATCCCTCTACTCGCATCAGGTTCCAGTTCATTTCTTTTGCATAGCGCATCATCGATTCGTACCGTTTGCTGGAGAACTGCAATAAAAGGTCACTTGTCATCCATGTCCCGCCTCTTCCAAGAATATTTTTTCCGTTGCACTGGAAAACCCGCCATCCTCTTTCATCCAGGCGGGTCGTTATCTCGTGAACTCCAAAGTTGATACTTGTACTGTCTGAAATTTCACCATCTATTTCAAATTCCAGACGTAGATTGTAGAGGCTCTGCGGTCCTAACGGATTCGGCCACCACAATCGAGCATTGTTGATGTTGAGCTTACTGAACTTGTCGGGTGAAAATTCAATCTCTTTTGTTTTACCTGGATTCAGAGTTACAGTTTGATAAACCGCTACTCTTTCACCACGACCTTTCGAAGTTCCGCCTTGTTCAATATTATCTATATCTGATATGATGGCCTGTAAGGTTCCTGTAATCTGCTCATCACCGGCATTATTTATTTCCGCGGATATTTTAAGATGTGCTATATCGGTAGATGGCAAATCCATATCAGTAACCACGTTAGGATGTTTTATTGTTACGGGGCCTGTTGCGCTGATATAAACATCCCGCCATATTCCCATGTTACCATCAGGAGGATAAGGACAGTGGTCGTCCCAAGAGTTGGTACATTGCATATCTTTTTCTTTATCGTTTCTTCCGTGAGATTGCGCCGGCGCGATTATCTGCACAGCGAGATAGTTTTTGCCGGCAGTCATTTTATCAGTAACGTCAAAAGCAAAACGCTTGAACATTCCGACAACCGAACTACTGTCAGCTATCCTTTTCCCATTTAACCAGATGTTCGCCTTATAATTGATGCCGTCAAAATGCAACCAGAGTTTTTTCCCTTTATATTTTTCCGGCAGACTGAATTCAGTACGATACCAGTATGGAATCCTGAATGGACTATCATCAGGCATAGAAAACCATATTCCGTCCTGATATCCGGGTATCTTTCGTAAATTCTCACCAAAATACGGGTCAGGAAAGACAGCGTTTTTGCACAAAGCTGCTAAAACTGTCGAAGGTACAGAACAGGCATACCACCCGTCCGGCTTAAATTTGCCGGTAGATACAACGCTGTCATTTTCTTTGACCTTATCAGATGATTGTATTGCCCATCCTTCCCTCAGAAGCAGTTTTGATGAGAAAGGTTCCTCTTTTCTTTTTAGTTCACTACAACTTAAAGATGTTGTTGTAATGATTAGCCCCATAATCAAGATTGCAAATATTTTTTTCATTCTTCGATATCCTTCTTGCATTTCAATAGAATCGTACTAATAGAGTAGTTCGCTGGCATTTTCCTTGATTTTTGCAATCGCAGCGGCGATATCATCCATATCCGGCCTGGACGAAAGCAAAACCTGATGGGGAATGACCACTGTTTCGCTGCAAATCTTTTCCGTTACGGGGAATTCCTGGTCTTTTATAGAAGTCTGCTTCCCATAATACGGACAAGTGAACGGGCATCCTTTGGCCCCCTCTTTGACTTGCTGAAACATCGGGTTCTTTGATAAAGGCCAGGGATAGCCGATATGACATGGAACACCTTCAGCATTTAATGCCTCAACAAATTTATCCCTCGAAACGCCGGCGAATTTCTCCTTACCATACTGCAAAAGATATAAATAAAAACCATTCACATCAGTACCTCCGTCCCCTAAGACGGGGTTGATGCCGTCGATATCTTTAAATTTCTCGGCCAGATAATGAGCATTCTCATTTTTTCTTTTCAGTTGGTCATCAAGTCTTTCAAGCTGCGCCAGAAGCATGGCCGATTGAATTTCCGAGAGGCGATAATTCATAGGCATAACGTAATGGATATACCATGATTCTCCTTCGTGGCGTCCACAACTACGGTATTGGATACATTTCTCTGCCAGTTCATCATTATTGGTGATTACGATGCCTCCTTCGCCGGCGGTCATGGTTTTGCTTTCCTGAAAACTAAAAGTCGCAGCATCACCCATAGAACCCAATTTCTTATCTCTATATATCGCTCCGGGTGCATGAGCGGCATCTGCGATGACGATGAGGTCATATCTCTGTGCGACTTCAATAATCCTGTCCATATCACAAACAAATCCGCCATAATGTACCGGGATGATCGCCTTTGTTTTGTCGGTGATTGCCTTTTCTATTTTGTTCGGGTCAATGCACTGGGTATCATAAATCGTATCGACCAGGATTGGAATTGCGTTTACCTGAAGGACCTCACTTAGCGTTGCGATGAAAGTCAGTGCTGGTATGATTACTTCGTCTCCAGTTCCGACCCCGGCTGCACGGAGCGCAATTTCTATAGCCACAGTTCCGTTGGCGCATGCTATACCATAGGTGGCATTATGATACTGAGCGAATTTTTTTTCAAATTCCTCTGTTTTCGTACCCGGGTCTGCCCCCCGCATACCCGCGAACCAGACTCGGCTCTTGATGACTTCTTCAACATACTCCAGCTCCCGTCCATCATAATGAGGCCAGGCAAAAAACTTCTTGGTTCGGACCTTACTTCCACCGTTGATTGCAAGTTCAGCCATTTTTTTCTACTTTCTTTAACCGGAGCCACACTATTAGGCCTCTCAATCGCGTTATAGTAGCACATCTGTTTTGAAAGTGTCAACACTAGTTTTTTCTCGCAGATTTTACTGCCAAATAACAGCATGAACAACTGCAAAACAGGATGACACCTATTGAATCTAACCCTCGTTATTGAGCCAACGATGCAGTTTGCCCTCATTTTGGGGCAAATAATCGGCTAAAATCCGGAGCTAAATTATGGATAACAACCAAATTCGGCAGCAAATAAGGCGGCTTCATACCAATTGCCTGCAAATGTCAAGTGCACCCGTTTTAAGGGATTTTTTAATATTTTATATATTTTTTTTGACAGATAGTAGGTAATCTGATATAAATAAAATTGGTAAGGTTTGTAGATTTTATGTTCGTACTTCGTGGAATTTCTGCAGCTTTCCGAATAGAGGAGGAGTTATTATGCAAGACACAGAGTTGCGGCGAAAGCGTTGTGCTTGGCGGTTATGTTTTTTACATTTCAATTAACAGCACATATTTACTGTTTGAACCCCGCCTATTGTCCGCAAGCCCGAAAGGGACGCCTTGCGGCAAAGACGAGACGGGGTGAAGGAGGACTATTATGTCTAAGAAATTGATTTATTTAGTTTCTTTTGTCTTGGTGCTGGTTCCGGTCAATAACGCCTTCACTGCTGATGAGCCGTCTCTGGTCATATACTATTCCTTTGACGATGTTGGCAATATTGTCACCGACCAATCCGGCAAGGGCCACGATGGCGTTGTAGCTGGCGACGTCACAGCAGAGCCCGATGGCAAGCATAATGGAGCTGCCAAATTCGCAAGCGGCAGTTACCTCGATCTGGATGGCTCTAATTTCCCTGCCGAAGATATTCCAACATCTGCTATGACACTTGCCGCCTGGGTAAAATGTGAGAACACAGGCGAGCATCACGCTATATTCGATGCCAGAACAAATGCGGGAACGTGGATTATTCACCCTGAGCTTCGCAGTGACGGGCAATTTAGATGGGTGCTCCGTGCTTCTGGCATGAGTCCAATCTTCGACATACGCGCAGGTTCTGTAACGTGGGGCCAATGGCTGCATTATGCAGGCACATACGACAAGGAATCCGGCAAGGCGATTCTGTATATCAACGGGCAAGTGGTTTCGGAGCTTGACCTTCCAAGCGGTAGGGATATAGCCGGAGATTGGAGTGATGGGGTCCGCGTAGGATTAAATATTGACGGCGCAAGACCTTTCACAGGGCTTATGGATGACTTCTACTTATTTAACCGGGCGCTGTCGCAGAGCGAGCTTAAGAAAGTTATGTACGGTGAAGGATGGCCGTATGCCTTTAGCCCAAGCCCTGCTGACGGTGAGATGTATCTGAATACCGGGGTGCTCCTTAGCTGGTCGCAGGGAGATACTGCGGCCTCGCACGATGTGTACTTCAGCGACAATTTTGCCGATGTGAACGACGGCACCGGCGATGCGTCCCGCGGCAACCAGGCCTTGACAGTGACGTATTTTATTACCGGCTATACCGGATTTGCTCTTGTTCCGGGCACAACTTACTACTGGCGGATTGATGAGGTTGAGGCAGATGATACTACGATATACAAAGGCGATGTCTGGAGCTTTTGGATTCCTCCCAATACTGCCTATGACCCCGGACCCGCCGATGGAGCTAAATTCATAGACCCCGATGTGGAGCTTAGCTGGACCTCTGGTTTCGGTGCGAATCGGCACACCGTATATTTCGGCGAGAATTTTGACGATGTGAACAACGCCTCCGAAGGACCCTTCCAGCCAGGTACAACCTATACTCCCGACACCCTCGAATTGGACAAGACTTACTACTGGCGTGTCGATGGGTTCGATGGCGTCGAGAACCATAAAGGCGAGGTCTGGAGCTTTACGACAGCAGGTACCGGCGGAGGTATGCGAGCAGACTATTACAGAGATGTGAATTTAAGGAATCACGTGCTGAGTCGAATAGACCCTCAAATCAACTTTAACTGGAGTCTCAGCGGACCGGATGAGGCGGTTGGCGATGATAACTTCTCAATCAGATGGATCGGCGAGTTGGAGGTGCCAATCTCAGGGACTTACAGCTTCTATCCGACCGTGCAGGGCGGCGTGCGCCTATGGGTTAATGACCGGCTGCTCCTCGATAAATGGCAGGACTTTGGCATCGACGAGAGATGGCAGGTACATATGCCTGTCGAATACCACCGGGCGATTTACCTCGAGGCAGGAATGTATCCGATAGTGATGGAATTCGCTTACAGGCAATCTTTTGGCGGGGGTGCGGTGGTGCGGCTGGCCTGGGGCAGTCCCTCAATGCCAAGGCAGGTCATTCCACAGGCCGCACTGTCACTGCCTGTAAAGGCCAACCGCCCAAGTCCATCTAATGGTACTGGGGATATAAGGCAGACAGCTACTCCCGGCTGGAATCCGGGAGAGTATGCCGCTTCGCACGAGGTTTATTTTGGCACAGATGAAGATGCCGTGCGCAACGCTGATACAGCTTCACCAGAAGAGTACAAAGGCACCATGAACCTTGGCTTTGAGAGCTATGACCCTGGAAAACTTGCCTGGAATACCACTTACTATTGGCGTGTTGATGAGGTCAATAATGTCAACCCCGACAGTCCGTGGGTAGGCAGCATCTGGAGCTTTACGACAGCCGACTTCCTTATTGTGGACGATTTTGAGCTCTACAATGACCTTAACCCCGATGACCCCGGGAGCAACAGGATATTTTTGACGTGGTTAGATGGATATGGGACCACGACAAACGGTTCCACAGTAGGTTATCCTGAGCCGGATTGGGGCGCTGGAGGGCATTTCGTTGAGACTAATGTTGTTCACGGTGGCAACCAGTCGATGCCGTATTTCTACGTCAACAATTTCAAGTATTCAGAGGCAGTGCTGCCGCTGGGCCCGCCGCAGGATTGGACCGAAGAAGGTGTTGAAGTATTGTCGCTGTGGTTCTACGGTGATGCGTCCAACGCTGCTGAGCAGATGTATGTAGCTGTGTCCAATAGCACCGGTCCGACTGTAGTGGTGGACCATGATAATCCCAATGCAGCGAAGAT
>JAUWBX010000271.1 GCA_030609625.1 Phycisphaerae bacterium | reverse complement strand
TAATCTGTTCAACAAGTCTTCCTTCTATATCCTTTTTCTCAAATTTCTCACCAATATCATTACCTGGGAATCTTACAATCGTTACTTTACAATAGGGCAAATAATATTCCGGATGTTTGGTTAAAGTTTTTGTTAGCAATACAGAGGTATCGCCAGGCTTCAGACAACACAGTATAAGCAGTAGTCATATTTACCTCTATTGACTTTCGAGGAAGGAGTTATGAAGCTTGTTGATATGGAACCATATCTGGATGGGGAGATATTTTGAATTGTTGAAAGATATTAATTGTTCGAGGAGAATTGCAAAATGGCTATCGATGCAAAGCAAGTATCGGCCTGTCTCGATGAGTGTAAACAACACTTGACCACAGAACTGCTTCCTTTCTGGCTGGAACGCTGTAAGGACGATGAGAACGGCGGATTTATCACGCACTTCGATAAGGACGGCAATGATACCGGCGAGGACGAGAAGTCGCTAATAGCTCAGAGCCGTACCGTTTATACGATGGCCTCGGCCCATCGAGCGGGCTACGGTGACGGCAAATGTGCCGAATACGCCAAACACGGCGTCGATTTTCTCATCGATAAGATGTGGGACACAGAACACGGCGGATTTTTCTGGACGGTGGACCGTAAGGGCAATGTCGCCATCGATAAGAAGATTATTTATGGCTTCAGCTTCGCGATTTATTCCCTCAGCGAATATACACTGGCGACTGGCGACCCGAGGGGCTTAGAATACGCCGAGAATGTTTTCGACCTTATGCAGAAGTACTGTGCCGACACGATGTACGGCGGATATTTTGAGATGTTCGAGAGGAACTGGGACCTGTGCGGGCCGGGCAGCGGCGGTGGTGATAGAAAGACCCTCGACGCCCATATGCACCTGATGGAGGCGTTTACCACATTATATGAATGCAGCGGCCAGAGCGTACACCGCCGAAAACTGTTGGAAGATATAGACATTCTCATAAAGAGAATCTTGCACCCGGAATATGCGACCGGAATACCCCAGTTCACGCCCGATTGGCAGATAGCGCCGCAGATAAAGTTTGATATTATTTGGGGCTGGGACCGTTTTGCCGAAGGCGGAGAGAAACCCAACGCCGGGGACAATACATCAGCCGGCCACAACGTGGAATTTGCCTGGCTGCTCGCCCACGCTACGGACATTATGGGTGAAGGCTTTGAAGAATACAGGGACGTTATCAAAAAGGCGATGGACCACGGAATGAAAAACGGTATCGATGATGAATACGGCGGTGTTTACGTCGAAGGTCCGCACTCCGGCGGTGTTTATGACAGGGAAAAAGAGTTCTGGCAGCAGGCGGAGGTTATGATTGGAATGTTGGAGGGGGCTTTGCGGTTCGACGCCGAAAAATACTGGCCGGCCTACGAAAATGTGCACCGTTTTGTATTCGACAAGATGATAAATCATCCCGTGGGTGAGTGGTGGCCGCTGCTCGCCAGGGAGGGTGAACCCATCTGGACGCATATGAGTCATTCCTGGAAAGTGAACTATCATACTGTTCGTTGTATGGTACAATCCATAAAGCGGCTTGAAAGATTGCTTGAAAAGCTTCAATAACAGATGTTCATATATGCACTACGACGGCAAATACAAAATCTTTGACCTCAATCGAATCAATACGTACCCGTTGAGTACGCGCAGCAATAAGGTTACGCTCAATGACCTTATTCGGCCTGCGGAGCTTGACAATCTTGATATTGATTTACCCGATAAGACTTGCAGCGATATCGAGACTATTGCAGGGGCTATCATTTCGGGCCGAAAGTCTGACAAGCCTGTTGTTCTTTTTACGGGCGCCCATTTAATAAAAAACGGCCTTGGCCCTCTGCTTGCCGACCTTGTGAGGCGCGGTCTCGTAACTTTAGTTGCCGGGAACTGCGCCACAGCCATCCACGATTTTGAACTGGCGCTGATAGGCCAAACCAGCGAGAATGTCCCCGATGCCCTCGGCAAAGGTCAATTTGGAATGGCTTACGAATTTGCTTATATAAATTGCGCTTTGTCTCTCGGCAACGAATACAAACTCGGCTTTGGCGAATCACTCGGCAAAGCAATCTGTGACGAAGATTTCCGCAGCCAGGTCTTTGCCTCAGTCGCAAAAGATAATTCACCGCGCAGTTTTGGCCATTCGCAGGTCAGTGTCCTTGCCGCCTGCTATGAAAGTAACATTGCCTTCACCGCTCACGTTGGGATAGGCACAGACGTAATTGACCAGCACCTGTCCTTTGACGGTCAGGCTAAAGGCGGCTGTTCCGGCCGAGATTTCCTTATCTACACAAATGAAATAGCCAAATTTACAGACGGCGGCGTCTTACTTAACATCGGAAGTGCCGTAACCGGCCCGGAGGTTCTGCTCAAAGCCGTCTCAATGGCTGCCAATGCGGGCAACATCCCCAATAATATCATCACCGCCGACTTTGACCTCCGCGACCACGAGCCAGAGGCGATGAGCGATGAATCTTCAGAAGGTTATTATTTCCGTGACCAAAAGAGCATCGTAGCCCGAATTCCCCAGGCCTTTAATGGCAAAGGCTTTTACATACAGGGCAACCAAAAACAAACGTTTCCATTGCTCTACAAAAAGGTTATAGAAGGGCTGTAGCTAAAAGGTGTTTAACGATGAAAGAAGAACGCATCAATGAAATCCTGACTCGGATTAAGAACGTTAAAATAGCGGTTTATGGTGACTTCTGTGTTGATGCTTATTGGCTGTTCGATGTGTGCGGCTCGGAAGTCTCGGTGGAAACCGGCCTGCAGGCCCGGGCCATCGGCAAACATTACTATTCACTCGGCGGAGCATCAAACGTCGTCGCCAATATTGCCGCCCTTGAGCCGGAGGCCATACAGGTAATAGGAGTTGTCGGAGACGACATCTTCGGCAGAGAGCTGACACGCCAGCTCCACGGATTGGGCGTCGATACAGCGTATCTGGTTGTTCAAAAGGAAAATTTCGATACTGTAACCTTCGGCAAGCCATACCTTGAGGGCAGCGAGCAGCCTCGAATTGACTTCGGTTTTTTCAACAAACGAACCGAGGCAACCGACCGGGCTTTGCTGGACGGAATCGCCGCTGCCCTGCAAAATACAGATGCTCTGATAGTAAACCAGCAAGTTCCCGGTAGCATTCCAAACGAATCTTTTATAGACCAGGCAAACGTCCTCTTTAAACAATTTGCGGACAAAATAGTTCTGCTCGATTCCAGACACTATGGCCACAAGTTCAAAAACATCTACCGCAAGACAAATGATTTGGAAGCAGCCCATTTGAACAACGTCGATGTCAAAATGGACGATGTTCTTACGTTGGCCGATGTGAAGAAGTATGCCCGGAACCTTTATCAGCAGTTCAGCAAACCCGTATTTCTAACCCGCGGCCCACGCGGCATCATAACTGTGGATTACGATGGCGTCCACGAGGTTCCGGGCATTCAATTATTGAAAAAGCTCGATATTGTCGGAGCCGGAGACACGGTAACAAGCGCGTTGGCTTTATGTCTGGGCGCAGGTATCCAGCCGGCCGAGGCGGCCGAGTTCGCTAACTTTGCCGCTGCTGTTACCGTTCAGAAATTATTCCAGACCGGTACCGCGGCAGGCCCGGAAATCCTCGAAGTCGGCAGAGATGCTGATTATATCTATCAGCCGGAACTCGCCTCCGACCGACGCGGAGCCTGTTACTTCCGAGACAGCGAAATAGAACTTTGCTGCGAATCAATACCATTTGGTCGAATAAAACACGCTGTCTTTGATAACGATGGGACCATAAGCACGTTAAGGCAGGGCTGGGAGCAGATAATGGCCCCCGTAATGGTCAAGGCCATTCTCGGCGATAAATACCAAACCGCCGACGAGACCCTTTACCACAAGGTGCGAAACCGTGTCGCCGATTACATCGACAAATCGACCGGCATTCAAACCATCATCCAGATGGAAGCCCTTGTCGAAATGGTCAAAGAGTTTGGCATTGTCAGGGCGGATAAAATCCTCGACAAATTCGGCTACAAGGAAATTTATAATAATGCCTTGATGGAGCTTGTTAACAAGCGAATCGAAAAGTTCAAATGCGGCGAACTCAACATTAATGACTACACAATCAAAGGCGCGTTGCAATTTTTAGAAGCCCTGCGTCAAAGGGGCATAAAACTTTATCTGGCCAGCGGGACAGACCGCCAGGATGTTATCGCCGAGTCCAGAGCGCTTGGTTATGCCGAGCTTTTTGACGGCGGCGTTTATGGCAGCGTCGGAGATGTTGCTAAATATTCCAAGAAGATGGTCATCGAGAAAATAATGGCCGAGAATAATTTACAAGGCCCAGAGTTGGTTGTCTTTGGCGATGGTCCCGTTGAGTTGCGCGAATGCCGAAAGCGTGACGGCATCGCTGTCGGTATCGCCAGCGATGAAATCCGCCGTCACGGCTTAAGCACCGAAAAGCGCACCCGTCTGGTCAAAGCCGGCGCACACGTCATCGTCCCCGATTTCTCACAACACGAAACACTCATAAAATTATTATTCGAGAAGTGAA
>JAUWBX010000084.1 GCA_030609625.1 Phycisphaerae bacterium | reverse complement strand
ATAGGCTAATATGTACGTGAGTTGTTCTTCTTTGCCGACATACGACATACGATAAACGACATACAAAAGAGTCGTTACAGCTATGCAAACCCCTATGGATATCAACCAAAACCAGATTGATAAATCCAATGTATGTTGTATCAGAATCCCTGCTATAAGGCCTACAGCGACAAAGACAAGTGGGCAGGTGCTTATGATTCGCTTATGAAGATTTCTGCCGGCTAATTGCTGGTCAATCAGGGCTAATTTTCGCTGGATGTCGTCCATAGTTAAACAGACTACAGACTCAAGAGAAAAGACTCAAGAGTAATTTTGACCAGACTCAAAAGGCAAGACTCAAGTTATAAATTCGTCCCCAACGCAAAATTATTCCTTTTTCAATAAACAATAGTCAATTCTATAGGTGCCATGGGCTGCGCATCGACCGCGACAGCATCCGGTTGGCTTGTTCATCGTTAATGAAGCGTTCCTTATCCGGGTCCCATTTCAGTTTTTGTCCCAACAGCATTGAGATATTGCCGATGTGGGCGATTGTAAAGCAGCGATGTCCTATCTCGGGCGGAAAGTAGCAGTCCTTCCGTGATTTCACGCAATCGAGGAAATTGCGCTGTTCGCCTGCCCGGCATGTATAAAGGTGAATATCATTAGGGCCAATTACAGAATCTAAAATGGACTTGGGCTCCGCCTGGAGTTTCGCCCTCCAGCCAACATTCCCTATCCATCCCTCGGACCCTTCGAATCGCAGACTCGGCGTGCCCGATGTTACGAGCAGTCTGACACCGTCAGCATATTTGTATTCGATTCTGTATTCTTTGGCCGTGTCATAGAGTCCGTCCCGCAGGAATACACCTTTTCCTTCGACCTCTACCGGCCCCGTATGTTCGCTGTCATTTCCCCATTGCGCACCGTCGAGAAGATGTGCTCCCCAATCTGTCAACATACCACCGGAATAATCAAAAACCCATCGAAAGTTCCAGTGAATGCGGTCTTTGGTATATGGCGCCCACGGTGCCGGCCCCAGCCACATCTCGTAATCAAAACCCTTCGGCACCGGCATAGGCGTAGGGTCTCCGGGTGTATTTGGCCCGCTCGGCAGCTCAACTCGTATCGTATGCACTTTTCCGATTCTGCCGTTGCGAACCAGCTCACACATCCGGTGATAGACATCCACCGACCTATCTTCCGTGGACCATTGAAAGACACGATTGTAACGTTTCATCGTTTCACAAAGTACCCGGCCTTCTTCAACGGTCAGTGTCGGTTTTTCGCACTCTACATCTTTACCTGCTTTAGCCGCAGCTATTGAAATTGGAACGTGCCAATGGTCGGGCGTGGAAATCATCACAGCGTCGATATCATTCCGCTCGATAATCTCTCGGAAATCATTGTAAGTCGAACAATCCTTATTGCCGTATTTTTTGTTCACCATATCGCGGGCTATGTTGCGATTGTTGGCATCAACATCGCAAACGGCAACAGCCTGAGCATCCGAATTGCCCAGAAAGTTCTTTAGATTAACGCTTCTACCGTGACCACCCACCCCAATAAAGCCTATTGTAATCCGCTCGCTCGGCGCAACCGAGCCTGCATTACCCAGCGCCGAGGGCCGAACCATATAGGGAAAACCAACTGCGGCCGCGGACACACCGACCGCTTTTCGCAAAAACTGACGTCTATCAATACCTTTTTTCTTCATAAAAAAATCCCTAACTCACACCATAATGACATCTACAATGTTTTCTACAAAGCATAAATAGTCAATAATAAATAATAAATCTCACAGGTGCCACGGGCTGCGCATCGACCGCGACATCATCCTGTCGGCCTGCTCATCGTTGATGAATTGTTCCTTGTCCGGGTCCCATTTCAAATCCCGCTCTAACCGCATTGCGATATTACCAAGATGCGAAACCGTAATGGAGCGGTGCGCAGTCTCAATCGGGGCGACAGGCTCGCGGCGTGAAATCACACAATCAATAAAGTTACGGGAGTGGTTATCGCTGCGGTACAGATGAATTTCGTTCGGCCCGATGACAGATTCGAGCAGTGACTTAGGTTGCGCATCGTGACGTCCGCGGTCCGCCCATACCCGGCCTTCCGTGCCTTCGAATGTTACTCCGCCGCGCTCCTTGTTAGAGATGATTAATTTGACACCGTTCTTGTATATACACTCAAAATAGAACTCTTTCGCAGCGTTATAAAAACCGTCTTTGGCAAATATACCTTTGGCATTTTTGATTTCCACCGGCCCGGTTCCCTCTGTGCCCATACCCCATTGAGCAATATCCGGATGATGACCTCCCCAGTCAGTAACCTGCCCGCCGGAGTAATCCAGAAGCCAGCGAAAATTCACATGGCAGCGAGCAGGGCAGTAGGGGGCATACGGTGCCGGGCCTAACCACATCTGGTAGTTGAAACCTTCGGGCACAGGTTCGGGCTTTGTGCGATGACCCCTTTTTGAAATATCAGGAGTCCCGCCCGGCAGACCGCACCTGACGGTATGCAACTTCCCAATCCGAGAGTTTCGTACTAATTCGCACGCCCGGCGGAAATTATGGTCTGAACGCTGTTGGCTGCCCGTTTGAAACACTCGGCCATAGCGTTTTACCGCATCACTCATCGCCCGTCCCTCCGGGATGGTCAGTGACAGAGGTTTTTCGCCATATATATCCTTGCCGGCTTTTGCCGCCTCGATAACAGGAATAGAATGCCAGTGGTCAGGCAGCGCCAGCAGAACGGTATCGATATCATCACGGTCTATTACTCTGCGAAAATCTTCATAGGATGCGCATCCTTTGTAGGTACCTGATTCCGCATAGCGGCCGTAATGTTCTACGACTATCCTCTTTGCAGGTTCACGTCCGCCGACGCGGTTGTCCCAGTATCCGGTGCTCTGACGGTTCACATCGCACACCGCAACAATCTGTACACGTTCATCTCGCAGGAAACTTCTCAAGTCATTGATACCCTGGTTACCCGTACCTATACAGCCCATGGTAATCTTGTTGCTTGGAGCAACCGAACCAGCCTTGCCCAGCGCTGATGAAGGGACAATATACGGGAATGAAGCCACTGCTCCGGTAACACCTGCGGCCTTTTTCAAAAAGCCGCGACGTGAGATATGCCCTCTTTGATTCATACTACAACCTCCAATCCTCTTCCATTCGTGTATTGTGCCTCGTCAATAGAACCACAGACTCAGAATGACAGCAGACACTGCCAGATATACACATAACCCAATCCGTCAATATCTTCCCACACTTTTCGGACGAGCTCTTTGTCTCCGGAAATCTCAGGCAGCTCTTTTAATTTCTCTTCCCAGGGAATACAAACACCCGGTTTTCTCTCTGGTTTTTTTTGTTTGGCCATTTGGTAAACTCCATCAATACGTTCCGTATTCACGCGTGAACTCAGTCATTGCTTTCATATTTTCGACATTGGCGTCGTCCTGGACAATAGCGCTGGCGTCCATAATATAACCGCCGTCGCCGGCAACACCATCAATCACCTTCTTACAACATTCGCGTACTTCTTCCGGCGTGCCGTAGCTCAACAGAAAATTGGGAATACCGCCGCTGATGCAGAACTTATGTCCAATTGCCCTGTGCGCCTCGAAGATATCAGCATGGTCAACATGATAAACGATTGATTTGTCCGGCAGCTCGGCAAAGGCATTCAAATGTGCGTTCCAGTCCCCTTCGGCATAGAACAAAACCTGATGACCCTTGGCCCAGATTTCTTCAATGATTGGTTTGAGTGTCGGCCAGTAAAGCTTATCGAAATGTTTTTGCGAGAAGAATGGCACACATCCACGATGCATCCAGAAACCTATTGGAACGTTCTTGTCCGGGTCCGCGCCGGAAAGAGCCACGTGTAGCAGGTGCGGCATCAGGGCCTCACAAGCGGCAAGTACTTTATCCGGCCGCTCCATCACATCGGTAACAAGACCCAGATACCCGCGCATCTTATCAGCGATAATATCGAACGGCGCCTTGAGAATCCCGGAAATAGCAGAAACTGTTCCCGACTCGGTCCGCAGTAATTTGTTCTGCGTTCCGAACGCGTTAAAGTAATTCAGCATTGCCATCCCCCCTTTGAGAAACGACAGGTTGTTGCGATACGATGACGGTTCGCCCATCGCCGCTACATCAGCCGAGATGCGCGGAAGCCAGACGTTGAACAGAAAGCCGGTCGGGTCTTCGATGAGCTGGTCATATTCCTCCGGTTTCATAAATGCCTCTTCCTCGGACGGCTCACGGTATTGAAAACCGATATCAGGAGAAATGTGGATACCGGGAACTCCGTAATACTTCGTCCCGATGGCCTCCGTCAACCCCGTCCACACATAGACCATATTACCGACCACAGCGTCCCAGTCGAAATCGGCAGCGCACTTGCGGGCGGCGGCAAATGCCTTCTCAAAATCGTGCGTTACCTCCTGGCAGGTGTACCCGGCGTATTTAGCCGTGAACTCCGCAACAAACGGACGAATCGGAACCATATCCGGCTTCTCGTTCCGCATCGCCGTAACGTAGCGCTTCATCCGTTCGGCGTACAATTGTTCCATATCCTTGTCCTGAGCTATGTCGTAGGATTTGGCCATTTTACTCTGCTCCTTTTATTCATCAAGTCCAAGTATTTGAACTTGCCCGCCGACTCGCTTCAGCCGGCATTTGATTGCTCCTTTACTTTCCAGACCGTCCGCTTTCAACGTGATACTCTCGGAGGTTGGAAGAAGCACTGAGAACTCTCCATCGGCTACTTTGGCCTTCAACAAATAACCTCCCTTAATCCGTTCCAGACTTGACTCATCAGGCACCCGGTCTTTGAGACGATGTGGACGATAGAGCGTTACGAATTCCATCTTTCTTTTTTTTACTTCTGTTTTCGCCGTCAAATGCCATTCGCGCAGCTTGATACGCGGGCGAGGATTGGGGTCGTACTGGTCGGTCTGGCTGAAAGTCAAACCCGATGGTGCTAAAAAATCAATATCACAAACTACATCTTCGCTTCGAACGCGGATGTCGTGCTGGCCATCCACGTCAATCTTATTGATAGCGTGCAGCCAGTATTCATACGTCGCCGGTTCCTTAGACTCCAGGCGGTCGTAAACAATAACTAATTCCGGCTTCACAAAAATAATGCTCCGCGTGAAACGCTCCAGCGCAGGCTCATAGGCCTGTCCTGCCTCGCCGACAACGATGTCCATCGAAGGCGTGGTCTTGAAAGCAATGATTTTCCCTTGCGCTTTGGCACTGCGCTTTCCCTGGCCTTGCCCATTGACCGTAATATTATTGACCGAGCGCGTGCTCCACATCCAGTTACGATGATGCGCGCCCCCGTAGTTATAATAGCGGCCGGTACGAATCAGCAGTCGCTGACCATACGCCCAGAGAACAAACGAATTGTTACCTGCATTGCCATGCGACTGTGTCCCCATAAGGCTCGACTTAAAAATGACCTGCACGTCTTCTCCGGCGTCCTTCAATGTCGTATTGAGATAAGCCTGTCCGGTGCCGCTGAAGAGCCTGGACGGAACCAATTCATCGGGCGGTTTGGATTCCACCTCCGGCAGGGCACCGCGGATAAAGCCAATGTATCCTGATGTCACGGCGGGGCCGCCCATTTGCTCCGCGTACCACTGCCAATGTCCGTTGCCGGCCTGCGCTGCAAGCTGGCTCAGCAGCGGCACGAGGCTTGAGGCCCTTCTGCGATTGGCCCCATCGCCAAATCCCCCGCTGACCTTGCCGGGCGGCATCAAATACATCGCGTAATAGCCGGCCTTTGAAAAGTACGGCTTGTCATAGGCGTTGATGCCCATGGCCTCCCGCATCACATCAGCCCACCAGGTAAAACGACCGATATAACTCGACCAGTAGCTGACCCCCTCATGCCAGCCCCCGTCGTCGTCGCACCAGGCCGGATACACATTGAAAAATACATTGGCGGCAAACCATACCCAGTCCTCGGCCCCTTCGACCTCACCTAAAAAGGCGATGCCAACCTCACCGAGAAAGTGCCACGCACGGTTGGCGTGGCTGCCGTAAGGCCGCCACAAATGACGCGGACAAAGATGCCGGTACATCTCGTCCCCGCGCACCTTCATCACCTCTCGGCAGATTTTCTTTTCCTGCTCGCTCAACAGGTCATTGACAAACGTATATGTGCGCGAAAAGTAATAATTGTAGGGCATACCCGCCTCATCGTTGTAGCGATAGCCGGTACTGCCTTTCGGGTCCCACTTGGCACATTCCAGCAGAATGCGTTTGGCTTCAAGGCCGTACTTCTCCTGTCCGCCGAGCAGCCGGGTAAAGGCCAGAGTCGCCGCGCCGTTCAAGGCCCTGATTGTATATGTTCGGTTACCCCACCAAATCTCTCGCCAGCGCTCACTGCCGCGTACTATATCTTTCGGATACTTCAACGGCTCCTCGGTCGAAGGTGGTCTGGCCAAAAGTCTCTCGCATTCACTGACGAGTTTGCTATATTCCCTCTTCATTTTGCCCCGTGCCAGCCCCCGCAGTCGCCCGAGGTTCTCAGGGCGCATAAAAAGCCGTGGATGGCTTTCTGGTATCCGGGAAATCAGTTCCTTGCGGGCCGGCAGCGGCATAGCCATGGCATCAGGCGCAATACTGAACGTTCGCGGCCGGCTCCAGTTGGTATAACGGCCGTTCTTGTCTCTTCCGCGATAGCGCCACCTGTAGCTCCCCGGCTTAAAAACTCGGGGCGGACAGTGCACGTTGAACTTGAGATTCTTCGCGCGATATTCGACCTTTCTGAATCTCGCATCACGGGCGCACTCTATCTCCCACGTCATCTCTTTTTGTGGCCGCCAGCTAAAACTCGGCGGATTGACCTGGGAGACAGCACCGGCGGCAGGGCGATAACCCCATTCGCCAGGCTCGGCAGGGCGTTCATCCAGTTTTAGTTCTTGTCCTGAAGAAAGACCCGGCACAACTAACAACAGAAGCACGATAACAGTGAAAGACAGCTTATGCAGGACTCTTTCGATGTGAAACATTTTGTCGGCCATAATTATTCCTCCTTTAAAAGTGAGCCAGTCAATTCTTTGATATTTGCTATTTCTTTACGAGCGCAATATTTTTTTATGCCTTCGATAATTTTCGCCGCGCATCCCGGCTCAATAAAATTCGCCGTCCCGACACCCACCGCCGACGCCCCCGCAATGATAAATTCGATGGCATCCGAAGCGGTCCTGATTCCCCCCACGCCCAGAACCGGTATCCCGCGGCTTTTCGCGACTTCATTATAAACCTTATTAACTAAATAAACCGCTATCGGTTTTATGGCCGGCCCCGACAACCCACCTGTCCGGTTGGCCAGAACAGGCTTGCGAGTTTCAATAT
>JAUWBX010000266.1 GCA_030609625.1 Phycisphaerae bacterium | reverse complement strand
ATCTTCGTCTTTTGCGGGGAGCGCTGGGGTTGCAAATTACGGCCCGGCAGAGAAATTTAATAATCAGGGGTAAAGAAAAAGACGTAAATAAGGCCGTTGAGGTCATCGACAAGATGCAAAAGCAGCTTCTCAAACGCCGTTCGCTGACTGCCGCAAATGTAACCGCTTTTATAAGCCAAGACGATTCACGCGGAACTCCTGAGACCGGCGAGGCCATTACCGTCTATGCTCATAAAAAGGTCATTGAACCATCCACAAAGGGACAGCTAAAGTACATCAAAACAATGTTGGCCAACGACCTTACTTTTTGTATAGGGCCTGCCGGAACGGGCAAGACATATCTGGCGGTCGCAATTGCGGTCTCAATGTTAAAGAAAAAGCAAATCAGGAGGATTGTCCTTGCCCGTCCTGCTGTTGAGGCAGGTGAGAAGCTCGGCTTTTTGCCGGGCGACATCCAGGCAAAGGTCAATCCGTATCTTCGTCCTTTGTTTGATGCGCTCGGAGATATGATGGACTTTGCGCAGATGAAGAAATTTGTGGAGCTGGATATTATCGAGATAATTCCGCTCGCCTTTATGCGCGGCCGAACGCTAAACGAAGCTGTTATCATCTGCGACGAAGCCCAAAATACCTCGGCCCTGCAGATGCTAATGGTCTTGACAAGAATGGGTCATGGCTCCAAAATGATAATAACAGGTGATATAACACAAATTGACCTGGAACCGGGCCAAAAAAGTGGAATGATCGGAGCGATTGAAATATTGCGACGAATCAAAGGTATAGGTTGCGTAGAATTAAGCCAAAGGGACATAGTGCGACATCGGTTGGTTCAAAATATTGTGCAGGCTTACAAGAGAAAAGCAAAAGCTAATTAGGATAAACAGATGCTGTTTTTGAAGAAAATAAGTCCGCGTCGAAGTCAGGTGCGCAAGAATATATCTGCTGAGCGTTTTTCACGAATAACCTGGCTGCTCGACACCGATTCTTTAATCTCGATTTTGCTGTGGTGTCTTTTCGTAGTCCTCTGTGTCCCTATTATAACTTTCGAGCTGATTCAGCAGGTTCATTATTTTGACCTGATACTAACAACTGTAGTAGTGGTGCTAATCTGTCTCGCTGTGGCTTTCTATATTCATCACTACCAAAAGAAAATAATAAAAAACCACGCCAGGGCGCTGGCACTGGTCGGCTTATTTATTTTATTGTTGGCAGCAACCAAACTTATCGCGTTATTGTTCAAACATACCTCTGGGGCCACGGGAAGCGCCGTGACAGCAGCCATCATTTTGACAATCGCCTATAATCAGCGTTTTGCGATAGGTATGATTACGTTTTATTGTCTGCTTGGGTGTTTTGCCGCAGGAACATTTGACAAATATCAACCGACAGATATCAACCTGTATCAACTGACAGATATCAACCTGTTTTTGACGATGTTCGCCGGTGCTATTACGTGCTGTTTTTCGTTGAGGGAAATCCGTACAAGAATGAAACTGCTAAAAGTCAGCGCTTTAGCGGCAACAGTGGTTTTTGTAACGGCCCTTGCGTTGGGACTTTTAGCGGACAAATCGCATCTTGCTTACGTCTTTAAGAACGCGGGCTATCACGCGGGTATCACTTTTCTGATCGGACTGCTCATCCATAGTTTGCTTCCACTAATCGAAAAAATCTTTCACATAGCGACAAGTATGACACTTCTGGACTATAGCGATGCGAACCAGTCTTTGTTGAAAAAACTTGCTATGGAAGCTCCCGGCACGTTCAGTCACAGTCTGTTGATAGGTTCCATTGCCGAGGCTGCCGCCGAGGCAATCAATCGCAACGGTCTTTTGTGCAGGGTCGGTGCTTACTACCATGACATCGGCAAAATCAACAAGGCAAGCTATTTTATTGAAAATGAAATCGGCCTGGCGAGCAGGCATAAAGAGCTCTCACCTACAATGAGTCAATTGATTATCGTGGGCCACGTTAAAGATGGTATAGAAATGGCCAAGGAATACAGCCTGCCCAGCGTGCTTCGGCAATTTATCGAGACACACCACGGCACGACATTAATCGAACATTTTTACTACGAGGCCAAAAAATTAAAGACGAAAAACTCCAAAGGAAAAACTGTTGATGAGCCTTCCGAGAGTGAATTCAGGTATCCCGGTCCAAAACCGCGAACAAAAGAAGCGGCGATTGTAATGTTAGCCGATACTATAGAAGGTGCGGTCAGGAGCCTGCCGGAAGTAACACCGACAAAAGTTGAGGCAGTCGTGCACACTATGGCCATGAGACGTCTGCAGGACGGCCAATTCGATGAATGCGACCTGTCTCTGCGGGAATTAAGCCAGATAGAGGCAAGTATATCAAAAACTCTTGCGGCACACTATCACGGCCGAATCGCATATCCCAAACCACCTGATATGCCGGAAGAGGCCCAGTCTCAAGCTGAGCAATCCAAGCAAAAAAACAATTAACAACCATGGCCCCTGCTAAACAAGACCAGGATATAACTGTTCACATCGCCGGAAATTTTAAAGAGATAGAGGTTCGTCTGCCTGAACTTAGAAAATTGGTCAAAGCCATCTGTAAACGTTTTAAGCTCTCGAAGGCAATGGTCAGCATTGCAATAGTTGACGACGCCCGAATCCGGAAATTAAACAGTCGATTCCTGAATCGCAAATCAACCACCGATTGTTTAAGTTTCGACTTGTCCGATAGCAAGGGGCCGAAGTCGCCCAAATTATTCGAACTGATTGTCAATGGCGAAATGGCCGTCAGACAGGCAAATATGCGAGGGCATTCAAGCGAGGCAGAGCTGGCACTCTACATAACGCATGGGCTGCTGCACAACTTCGGATTCGACGACTCCACAGAGAGCCAGGCCCGGAAAATGCACGATACGGAGGATAAAATTTTACAACAACTCGGTTACGGTTTGGTATATAATAAGAGAAAATGAATATTGAATGATGAACTTCGAAATTCGATATTCTTAGTAGAACTGAAAGGATATTAAGAAGTGGGCTACGCTGGTTTGGCAGTGTTGTCGATTTGTTTTCTTGCCGGCGGTACATTGTTCTTTTCCGTCAATGCCATTGCTCTGCGAACATTCTCACACGTCAAATTACAGGAAGCGCTCAAGACAACAAACAAAAAGACAACTCCGGAAGAGCTTACCGAACAGTTGGCAGAAAAGGCTGAAGAGCTGATTTTGACGTGCTATTTATATCGGCTCATCCTGAATATATGTATATTACTGCTGTTGGTAGCTGTTTTCGTCGGTCCCGGAGCAGCGGCAGAGCCGGTCGATACTGTAATCAGCTATCTTCTTATATTTATTGCTGCGATGGTAATATTTTCGATATTCAGTCTGGCAATTCCTCAGGCCTGGGCTAAATACGCAGGTGAAAAAATTCTGAGCCGAACGTATAAACTGTTGATGGGATTTGCGATTGCAGCGGCACCTGTTCTTTATATCTTTAGATTATACGATGGCTTTGTCCGGCGCCTGGCCGGCGTAGCTGAAACAACCCCTGAAGAACAACAGGAAGAAAAGCAGGAGGAATTTATCATCGGCCTGGAGCGGCGCAGGACCGAAGGCGTGCTCGATGAAGAAGAGCAGGAGATGATTGAAAATGTCTTAGAGCTGAGCAACAGCACCGCCGATGAAATTATGACTCCTCGCACCGATATTGTAGCAGTCGAAGTCAACTCTGATTTGCAAAAGGTCCTGGAGACAATCACCATGGCCGGACATACGCGCGTTCCGGTCTTTGAAGACAATATCGATAACATAATCGGCCTTGTCTATGCCAAGGACCTGCTGGCAGAGATTGGCAAAACGGGCACAGAGTTCAAGTTACGTGATAAAATAAGAAAGGCTTATTTTGTCCCTGAAAGTAAGCCGCTGCGAGTGCTGCTCCACGAATTTCAAAATCAAAAACTGCATATAGCTGTAGTGTTAGATGAATATGGCGGAACGGCCGGGGTCGTTACCTTAGAGGATATTCTCGAAGAGCTTGTCGGCGAAATAACCGACGAATATGAAGAGACACCGCCCGAACCGATTAAGAAAATAGACCAAAACACCATTGAAGCCGACGCAAGAACATATATCGACGACCTAAACGACCAGCTCGAATTGAATCTGCCCGAAGATGAAGATTACGAGACTATAGGCGGCTTTGTCTTCTCGCACTTGGGATATATTCCCAAAACCGGCGAGAGCTTCGATTACCAGAATCTGAAATTTACCATCAGTTCCGCTGAGGCCAGAAGGATAAAACGCATCAGGATACAGAAGACAGATAACAGATAACAAATAACAGAGGACAGAGGGCGCAGTGTTTAGCTCCCACTCCTGCGGTGGGGGTCAGTGTTAAAGCCAGTGTTAATCCGTGTTAAAGTCAGTGTCAGTCAGTGTTAATCAAAGATACCGCTATTTGCATACGCGCTGTAGATTATTCCGAGACATCCCAGATAGTAACATTTTTTGCCAGGGCAGCCGGCAAAATCAGCGTCATCGCCAAAGGCTCGAAACGGCCTAAATCGGCATTCGACGGCCCTATTGAAATATTCTCGTATGGTAAAATTGTTTTCTCCGATTCAAACAAAG
>JAUWBX010000300.1 GCA_030609625.1 Phycisphaerae bacterium | reverse complement strand
CATTTCGCCAGATGGACTCGTTCGTTCAAGCCTAGCCATATCGAATGCTCTGTCTGAGATGGAGGAGGCGGCAGGTAAATGGTCCCCAACCCAATATCCAATCCCTGTCGGCAAAGAAAGCATGGGAGGCAGAATAAGTTTGACAAGTACCAGCAGCCATACACAATAGCGAAAGACTGCACGAACCCGTTTGCGTAACAGCAAATCAACGACAAGGAGCAAAATGACCAGCAGAGCAGATTGGACAAACACGCCGGCGGCATAATCGCAGAACATCCTGCCGATGTTGTTCAAGCCTATCAGAACGTTGTTAATTACGTAATACATTGGAAGACCTCCCGCTTTCATAAATCCACTTTGTTAATTTTTTCTTTTTTGGTCTTTTTCACAAGTTCGCGAAGCTGTGCGGCTTCTTCTTTTGAAAGGCCTTCGTGCTCGAGCAGGAACTTCAGCATAGGCGTGAGTGCCCCACCGAAAGCTCGCTTGAGCATTTTGCGGAGCTCTCCTCGTCGGGCCTCAACTTCGCTTATACAGGAACGGAAAAGCTGTAGGTTGCGAATCTTGTTAATTTCCAGAAAACCCTTTTTGACCATCCGGTCCATCGTGATTTTAACGGTGGCGTAAGCCCAATCCCTGCTCTTGGCCAAGGCCTCTTGTACAGTGCCGGCCGCGCAGGGCTCCTTTTCCCAGACTACTCCCATTATCTCCCATTCTGCCTCGGTGAGCTCTGCTACGGCCTTCTTTCGCCTGCCCTTCTTTGCTTTCCTTGATGCGGTCATATTTTTAGTCTCCTTATTTGAATTACAGCAAATATATTTGACATAAATAAAACAATCAAGAAAAAAATGTGAATTTTTTGAAAAAATTTTTCTATTCCTCATTTTTTAGCCCTCAAAAACGCATAAAAAGGGCAAAAAAAAAGCTGGAATTCTGGAGCAGGATGTTTACCTTCGATAGGATTACTCCGTTACGGGGCCGGTCGTTCTATGTTTTCTGGGCAAGGCGAACAGACAAGGGGGTGGGAAACTCGTGGCACACTTGACTTGCATGGCCGTTAAGGTACAATACGTCAGCCTTGTTAGGTAATTGGGTGTCGCAGAGGCATTCTATGACTCGTAGAGTTCTGCACGCCCGTAAGTCCTGAGGACTCCGCCGCAAGGCGTCCCTTACGGGACTTACGGAGAAGCGTGTGTATCAGCATATAGACAAGAGGAGAAGCCTATGAAACGGCGTTCATTTCTAAAACTTGCTGGTTGTACCGGCACATCAGCGCTCCTTGGAAACAATGTATTGTTCGCTGGAGATTATGGTCCTGATGCAACAGATGGTGGTGTCTTTATCGACCGTGATTTACTTCAACATAGAAACCAAAACCGTTCGACGGTCGTCTGCCAAAATGGAATTGTCTGCTCCAGTCAGCCTTTGGCCAGCATGGCCGGGGTTGATATCCTCAAAGCCGGCGGCAACGCTGTCGATGCGGCCGTTTGTGCAAGCGCAATGTTGAGCCTGGTCGAGCCGATGATGTGCGGGCCTGGTGGTGACCTCTTTGCTATTGTCTGGAACGCAAAAGAGCAGAGACTGCTTGGTCTAAATGCAAGCGGCCGTTCGCCGTACGATTGGAGTCTGGATAAGGCGCTGGCACTGGGGCGCAACGAGATTCCCATATACAGCCCGCTATCCTGGAGCGTGCCGGGTTGTGTCAGTGGATGGGCGGCACTTCAAAAAAGAATGGGGCGGTTTGACCTGGCAAGGATTCTGGAAGCACCTATATCTTACGCCCGCGAAGGTTTCCCCGTTTCGCCAATCATTGCCCGCTCCTGGTCGTCTGGCTCCATAAAAAATCATACCCTGGCCAAAACTTTTATGCCCGATGGCAAACCTTTGCGTTTTGGGGACATCTTCAGGAATACGGGGTTGGCGCGATTTTTCGAGACCATCGCTCGGGACGGCGCAGAGGCTTTCTACCAGGGCCGGATTGCCGAAAGAATCGTCAAGTTCTCCCAAGCCAACGGCGGCCGGTTTTCAATGCGCGACTTTCGGGACCACACTATCAACTGGGTTGACCCGGTCAGTACTAACTATCGAGGCTATGACGTCTGGGAACTTCCGCCGAATGGTCAGGGTATTGCGGCTCTGCAGATGTTGAACATACTGGAACACTTCGATATTGCCTCCGTGAAACCAAATTCGGCGGAGCATCTGCATCTTTTCATAGAAGCGAAAAAACTTGCTTTCGAGGACCGCGCTGTTTACTACGCGGACATGGATTTTGCCGAGGTCCCGCTGAAAGAGCTCATCTCCAAAGAGTACGCCGCCGAACGAGTAAAGCTGATTAATCCCAAACGAGCTGCTCAGCAAGTCGAGCCTGGCAGGCTTAAAGGTTCATCGGATACTGTTTATCTGACAACTGCGGACAAAGATGGCAATATGGTTTCGCTCATTCAGAGCATTTACTACCAGTGGGGTTCGCGTTTTGTACCGGATGGTATGGGATTTTGCCTTCAGAACCGGGGGCAGCTATTCTCGCTCAATCCCAATCACCTTAATAAATTGGAACCCCACAAACGACCTTTCCACACTATCATACCGGCGTTCCTGACCAAAGACGAAAAGCCGGTCTTTTCATTCGGAGTTATGGGAGGAAGTTTTCAGCCACAGGGACATGTGCAGATACTGATGAACATAATTGATTTCGGTCATTCACCTCAACAGGCTGGTGAACAGCCGAGGGTACAGCATTTTGAAAGTTCGACGCCGACAGGGCTTAAAATGGTTGGAGGAGGCTCAGTAGGATTTGAACGGCATATCTCGGAAGATGTTAAACTCAAACTTGTCTGTATGGGGCACAAAGCCAGGCCCGAGGCAGGCACGTTCGGGGGCTATCAAGGAATATGGAGGCAACCTAATCCGAGACGTTATTTTGGTGCTTCCGACCCTCGCAAAGACGGTTGCGCAATAGGGTATTAGCCTGAGCACGTGGCACGGCCATCTTGGCCGTGATTTCACGGGCTGGAAGCCCGTGCTACATCACCAACCTTCGGCAATGATTTCAATTCCACAAAGCAGGGGGCCGGCTTGCCCCGCAGTCACGTTAGGGATGGCCAAGTCCATTACGGGAGTGAGAGTGACCCTTAAATCATCTTTTACGTTAATTCCTTTGAACTCCTTTACCACGGGTCGATTTGTTCCGCCGGCTTCCTTTACGATATCGAAGCTTTCCAGGACCTGCCTGTTCCCAAGTGAGACATTGAAGAGACGTCGGCCAATCTCGCATTCCTCAATCTCAGCAAAGTACAAGCGTACAGTATAAGGTCGGGGCTGCTCAAAAACACCCTTGATATGCTCTTCCTGCCAGGTAGGAATTTTGCCAATGTGCTTATCGAAGGCATCAACTCTTGATGGATTCTTTCCTGGTTGAATAAACATACGGATGGAGACTTCTCGAAGCCCTGTTACACCCGAGACGGCTATCCAGTTGTACTTGTCTTTTACTCGCGAGCTGTGATGGCAGAACCACCGAGGGTCTTCATATTTGGCTCGAACGGGAATATCCGGCGATGGTCCCCCAATACTCGGGAACTCCAGCCACAACGTACCATTTTCGGCATAGCGGTTGCCCGGAGCGCCAAAGTTAATCCCTATCTGCTTGACGGGGGTTACCGCACTCGGAGACCGGTAGTAGTCAGAAGTCCAATATACCACCTCCGGCATGTGGACTAAGGCAAGTGATGCCTGATTCTGGTAGCTGCATATGCAGGTCCGGGTATAGTCCGGGGCGTTCAGCACGCCATTGGCAATTATCAAATTCGATGTGCAGCCGGACTTAAATCCGCCGATGCTGGCCGTTCCTTGCCCCCTGGTCAAGTCCACAAACGCCGCTGAGGCCGACCGAAATGTAAGCAGATTCTCACTGGCTATCGCCGTGTTGCACCCCTTGAACCGGACCCACGTCCAGGGAACCGTCTCGCCGGTCATCGGATGTTCGCGCATAACGTACTTGCCGCTAAGCAGGTTAAAAACCTTCGCTTCAGCGGCAGCAGAACCGCTGCCGCCGCCGGTTTGCGTGATAACCCGGTCGTGGTAAAGTATTGGCGGACCCTTATAACTATCATCGGTTCTCCAGAGTACCTTGCCGTCTGAACCCCTGTAAGCCACCATACCTTCGCCCGCTTCATCTCTTGCCCTGTCCCCAGACCGGCTGCCTGCCTGGAGCAGAACATCATGCTCAGTTGAATAACCGAGCCAGGTACCGAAAATACCCTCATTGGTCTTCCAAAGCAATTCTCCCGTACACGCATCTAATGCATACAGC
>JAUWBX010000138.1 GCA_030609625.1 Phycisphaerae bacterium | reverse complement strand
GAGTTGTATTTCAAAGATAATATCATCAAGCTGATATACGAGTTTGTGAGGTCGTGAACTCTTTTAGGAGGTACCTATTATGATTACGAGGTGTTGGTTCCCATTCTGGCCGATAAGGCCATTTTTCGGGCTTGAGGCGCTGTGGGGTGTAATAGCAATATTGGGAGTGATTTTTACTCTGATAATGCTCATCGATTGTCTGAAGCGGCCGACGTCGAAGTTTTATAACCCGCTTACGAAAGAAGGCGAGTACGACAAGCTGATATGGGCTGTTGCGATTCTTTTGTCGCTTAGTTTTTATTTTGTAGGGGCGATTGTGTATTTCTTTGTTATAAAAAGAGCCAAGCCGGAGAACAAAGAATAGCAGGGGATAGTTTTGAATTATGAATTGGCGTAGGCTCAGGTTAATTCGACGTTGATAGGCTTTTGCGGCAGGGGGGACTCGGCGGTTATTAGTTCTTTGCCGAGGCGGAACGCTTCTTTGAGCGCTGAAGGATGTTTTTGGATTTCACTAAGGCCATCGACCTTGTTGATAAATAGATTGGTTACGTAATTTATATCCAGCACATCAAAATAAGTTTTCATCGTCAGTCGGACGCTTTCAAACTGCTTTGTACTTTTTGAGCCGCCTACGGCGATGACCATTGCACGGCGGTCGCGTTTGGTGCTAATAAGCTGTTTTTTAAGCACATACTTATGCGCCCAAAAACACTGGCCGCGGTCGATAAGCATCTTTGCCTGGGCGCAGACGGTCATAAAGAATATAGGGGTAGCGAAGATAAGCCGGTCGGCATCAAGCATCTTTTTTAAGAGCAGTTGAAAGTCATCTTGAATCTCGCAGGTGCCTGTTGAGTAACAGGCATTACACTCGATGCACGGTGCGATATTGTAATCTGACAAATGGATATATTCGATGTGTGCACCTGCGGACTCAGCGCCCGCGAGAGCTTCGCGCAAAAGCAAATCGCTGTTGCCCTTAATCCTTGGGCTTGTCGAAATCCCAAGTGTTTTAATAATCATATTAGCATCCTTGTTTTGTCTGTTCCATAATTGCAGCTCCTTAGATTTCGCCGCTGTTATTCGTCGCAGATAGATATAATCTTACAGTTTGGGCGGGTCTGGTTCAAACTGTTTTTCAGCAGACAGACGGACATTAAGAGTGGGAATATCGAATGTTCGGAAAAATTCAAGATTTGAGACAAAGTCTGCCGATGAGTAATATTAGATTAACAAATGGGTGGCTCTGGAAAATGACCAATCCGGCCATATTAGTTTGAACTTACTTTGCCTATCTTGTGGGTATTGAGAACAAGTCAGATGGAGATGCTGGCATGGTAAGCAAGGGCTAAAAATAAAAAAGGAAAGAGCCACATAAATAAAGGGAGAGCCCGCAAGCTCTCCCCTTTTTCTTTTGTTTGGTTTGCTTAATTTACCATATCTATTTTAGATTACTTCATTTCTGGAATACGATTTTGCCTGCCACGATGGTTGTGTGGACTGAGCGGTCGTGGTCGAGCAGAACCAGGTCAGCGTCTTTTTCGGGGGCGATGATGCCCTTTTTGTCTTCGATTCCCAATAGTCCGGCGGGGTTTTGAGTAACCGTCTTAATTGCGACATCAAGTGGGCAATCCGTAAAGGCCATGAGTTTTTCGAGGAGCTGACTTAGGCCGAGAGCAGTGCCTATAAGAGTGCCGTCTTTGTACCTTGCAGTTCCGTTTTTGGATTCGTATTTGATGCCGTTGTAGATGAATTTACCGTCGCCAAGACCGAGGGCCTGCATGCCGTCAGTTATTGGTATGATGCGATTTGGGCCGAGCATTTGAAAAGCGAATTTCAGAACGGCTGGATGTATGTGGACGCCATCGCTAATAAGCTGAGTAGTTATGTGTTTTGTTTGAAAGATGGCGAGCAACGGGCCGGGTGCGCGATGGTGGAGTGACAGCATAGCATTGAAAAGATGTGTTACATGTGAGATACCAGCATCGAAACCATCGAGAGTTTGTTGAAAAGTTGCGCTGGAGTGGCCAAATGAAGCGATGACGTTGGAATCGAGAAGGCGTTTGATTATCTGCGGGCTGTCGGGCAGTTCGGGTGCGATTGTCATCATTCTAAGGTGGCCTTTTGTAATATCGAGGATTTCGTCAAGAACCTGCAAGGATGGCGGGCATATACATTCCGGCAGAATCATTCCTTTTTTTTCGAGTGAGATAAATGGTCCTTCGAGATGTATGCCGAGCAGATTCGCCCCGCCGAGGTCCCGGCCAACATTTTCGGCGGCGATGGTAAGGTGTTGGTTTTCCTGTTCCGGCTTGAATACGGTTGTGGCAAGGAAGCTGGTGGTTCCGAAACGTGCGCAAGTCTGTGATATGGCTTCGAGGGCACCGGGCGTTGCGTCGAGTATGTCGCCGCCGCCGGCACCCTGAATATGAATGTCGATAAAGCCCGGTGTGATTATTCGGCCCTGTGCATCAAACGTATTGTCGCAGCCAGCGGAGGAATCGATTCGGCCAACTTCTGTGATAATGCCATTTTCGATGAGAATAGAGGTGGTTTGTTTATTATCCGGAGCGTCGAACAATCTGCAATTGGTTATAAGAAGTTTTTGTGACATATCGATTGTATAATAATAGATTCTGGCTTTGATTGCAAGAGTAAGATAGTAGAAACAATCGTGTAATTTTGTTGACTTTATAAGTTTTACATGTTAATTATATATAGACTGCCCACAATCGGTGTGGGCGGCGGGTATTTTGCAAATCTAAATTTACAGGAGAGATATCATGAAAAATGTATGCAGAATGTTGGTGCTCGGTATGCTTGCAGGGTTGGTATTCGGCGGGATGCTCTGGGCCGAGGATGGCGACAGAAGTGGGACAGTGGGCGGAACCTTTGTACAGTTGGTCGAGCGAGAGGTCGGTGAACGAGAGTATATGGGTATCGTTATAAAGCCGTTTGAGAGGGACGACCATGTGACCGTGCTCGTGCCCCGGCAGCGTGTGGAACTTTTGCAGGCGGCTCGGAGGCTGCGAGAAGGACAGGAAGTAGGTGTTTCCTTTGTGACCGAGGCCGGGCACAAGTTTATCAAGGATATGAGGGCAGAGCGGCGTGAAGTAGTTGAAGAAGGGCCGGAGGGCAGAAGAAGAGTGAATGTTCGGAGAGAAGTCATTCGGCGTGAGGACATTCGAGAAAGGCGAGAGGCCAGAAGGCCGACACATTTGGAGCAGATGGAAGGACAATTAAAAGAAGTCGTAGCAGGGCATCTGGAACGTATGGGTAGAGCGCTGAAAGAGGTTTTTGGAGTACATCTGGAGCGGATGGAAGCAGAGTTTCGAGAGCTTCGGGCACATATAGAGCGGATGGAAAAAGAACTCCAGGAACTTCGGGCCGAGAACGAGCGATTGAGGTGGCAATTGCGAGAGAGGGGTGGCCCAGAGAGAGAGCGTGAAATGGAAGTCCGGAGGCGAAGAGAAATCGAGGAACGAAGAGAAGGCATGGAACGAGAAGAACGCGAGAGACGAAGAGAACGCGATGAAGATAGGGCGACAAGGGAGCGCCCAAAGAGTGAGCGCGAAGTTGTGCTCCATCAGCTTGAAGTGATGAGGATGGCACTGCCCGCACTTAAGGAAGCCGAACGCGGGGATGCGGTGGAACTGCTCACGTTAGCCATTCGTGCCCGCGAAATGATGCTCGAAAGGCGCAATGACGAGGATGCGCGCCATGTCCGAGAACGGGCTCCAAGTCGTGAGCGGCTTGTTGATATCCTGTCCATGGCGGCGAAGCTCTGGCGAGAGTTCGGCAACTCTGAGAAGAGCGTTGTCGTTGGACAACTGGCAGAACAGCTTTCACGTGCGGAGAGACGGCAGGTTGGGGAACGTGAAGAACGCGACGTCCGAAGAGAGCGCGAGGCGGGAAGAGAAGCTGACCAGCGAAGAGAAGGTATGGAACGAGAAGAACGCGACGTCCGAAAGCGCGTGGAGCAATGAGAAGCCGGCCCACCTTTGCCCGAAGGTATGATATGATTTCGCGGTGGAGTGTTGGTCGAGGCTTTCCACTTCGAAGGCAATCGTCTGACCGTAGTGGAGCAGTTGCAAAGGGCCGACTAAACCGGCTTGAGGCGAACTGGGATATGGTCTTTGGTGTAGTTGTTTCGAGTAGCAGATTTTGGTTTTGGAGTTGATATAATGGCCGAGGCAAAAAAGAGCTGGGAAGAGCGATTAGCCGGTGAGCCGGATGAGCTGACGGTTGATTTTGTGGAGTCGCTGTCGATAGATAAACGGCTTTATAAATATGATATTGTCGGCTCAATCGCCCATGCGCAGATGTTAGCTGAACAAAAACTGATTAGCAAAGAAGAATTCAAGGCGATTAGAGAAGGACTTATCGAAATCAGTGAGGAAATCGCAGCAGGGCGGTTCAAACTCGAGAAGAAGTATGAAGATATTCATATGGCCATCGAGGCGGCTCTGGTGGCGAAAATAGGCCAGGCCGGTAAAAAACTTCATACCGGCAGAAGCCGTAACGACCAGGTTACCACCGATGTTCGGCTCTGGATGCGAGACCGGATAGAGCTTCTGCAGGCCAAGATAACGCTGCTTCAAAAAGCGTTCGTTAAATTGGCGGGTAAGTATGCGGAAGATATAATGCCTGGCTATACACATCTTCAGCGTGCCCAGCCGATAGTTATCGCTTCTTATCTGCTAAGTTTTGTGGAGCAATTCGAGCGTGATTTTATTCGGCTGAAAAATTGCCATCGTCTGCTTAACATTTCGCCGTTGGGTAGTGGGGCGGTGGCAGGCTCCACACTGCCGTTAGACAGAAAGAGCACAGCAAAGCAATTAGGTTTTTCGGATATCAGCTACAACAGTATTGATGCGGTCAGCGACAGGGATTTTTGTGCTGAATTTATTTTCGATTGTGCGCTTATCGCGACGCATCTGTCCCGATTGGCTGAGGACTGGATAATCTATTCTTCCGGTGAATTCGGATTTGTGCGAATTGATGATGCCTATTGCACATCATCGAGTATGATGCCGCAGAAGCGTAATCCGGACCTCCTGGAGCTGATTCGCGCAAAGACCGGCAGGGTCTATGGTTCATTGGTGGCTATGCTGACGATTCTAAAAGGTCAGCCGTCGGGCTATAATCGCGATATGCAGGAGGACAAGGTCCATATTTTCGCTGCAAGCGATACGGTCGAGGCCTGTTTGGATGTGGCGCGCGCGATTGTTTCACATGCGAAGTTCAATACGAAGAAGATTTCGGCTGAACTGGAGGAAGGGTTTTTGGATGCTACTGCTTTAGTTGAGTATCTGGTTGGAAAGGGTGTCGCTTTCCGCGAGGCGCACGGTATTGTCGGGTCTTTGGTTGCTTACTGCGAACAGCAGAATAAAAAATTGGCTGGGCTTAGTCTGGAAGAGCTGCAAAAGTATTCGGTTTCGATTGAGACGGATGTGTATGAAAACCTCGGTGCGGCAGGCGTTGCGGATAAATACATTACCGCCGGTTCAGCCGGTCCAAAGCAAGCAAAAGAACAGATTGCATACTGGAATAAGCAGTTGGGACAGCGATGAGTGCGAGTGAAGATGAAATGACCGCCTGGTTTGCGCGCCGCAGCACGTTGTCCGCATCAGATTTTCCTATCGGCATCGGTGATGATATGGCCCAGGTTCGGCTGGGGGATGAGTCGGTCCTTATCACCACAGATATGCTGCTGGATGGTGTGCACTTCGACTTAAAAGAGGCGACTTTAGAACAGGCAGGGTATAAGGCTATGGCGGTCAGCGTTAGCGATTGCGCGGCGATGGCGACGGTGCCTGTTGCCGCGGTGGTATCTGTTGCGCTGCCGAAAGGATTCGGCGAAGAAGAATTAAAACAGCTCCACACAGGTATTGTTCGTGCAGGCGATAAATTTGGCTGTGCGCTTGTGGGCGGTGATATTACAAGCTGGAATGACGAAGAGCCGTTCGCGATAAGTGTCGCGATGCTCAGTAAGCAGGGGGGCAATGAGCCTGTAAAGAGGTCGGGTGCCAAAATAGGCGACAGTATCTGTGTAACAGGCTCGTTAGGCGGGGCGGGGTGTGGGAAACATCTGGAATTTGAGCCGAGAGTCAAAGAGGCGCTAAAAATCGCTCAAATGGTAACGGCCAATTCGATGATTGATATAAGCGATGGACTCAGCAGCGATTTAAATCGAATCTGCAAAGCGAGCCGGGTGGGGGCTATTATAAACGCAGAGCAAATTCCAATATCGGAACAAACCAGAAAAAACGAAGAGCCGCTAAATTCCGCCCTAAACGACGGC
>JAUWBX010000446.1 GCA_030609625.1 Phycisphaerae bacterium | reverse complement strand
CGCCTCTGGCAAAAACCATTATTTGGCAAGCAAGGCAAAGTTTTGAATTTAGATCATTTATATTTTGATATTGTTTCGGATTTAGAGCTTCGGATTTCGGATTTTGCCAGTCTTGGCATCTCTACATTTGTCGAGAAGCCTCTACAAATCACCTATTTTTATGCAAAACAAACCCAATTTCCAAAAAAGTCAAATGAACGTAAATCCATATAATACAACGGATTATCAAAATAAATACAATTGGACACTTGGTGAAAACAAACCCAATTCAAACCCAAACAAACCCAATTGCCGAAAGGGTAAAATTGATGCAAAGTGTGTATTTACAAATGATTACAGAAAAAACGATGATTTCACAGTCCGAAAAAACAAACCCAATTCAAACCCAATTTCTTCAAAGGCCAAAACGAACGCAAACGCTTTTTCACAAAAGGATTATGAGAATGAAACCGTCCTCAGGCTCCAAAAAACAAACCCAAACAAACCCAATTTCGAAACAACTCTAACCGGTTTTTCGAAGGCCCCATTATTTGGCAAACGGCAGCGTCTCCGGAACGACTTTTATCTGGGTTGTGAATTTGTAAGGAATTGGACCGCCGCTATCGTAACTCAGCTCAACGAAAAAGGCAGTCCAGCCTTTCTCCGGCTCAGCAATCTTAGCTATATACGTCCCCCCGCCGCGAGCGCCGAGATCACTGCTCGTCCAGACCGCCCCGATAGTCTCAAGCCGAAAGTCCCGCGCATTTTCATTCGTCGCCTGCCACAATGTTACAGCCGTCGGCGTTGTCTGTGTCTTGACCTCTATCGCATTATCATCTCGAACCTTCCAGCTAAACTTCGGCAGCGGCGAACCTTTCAGTATGGCCCCGTAAAACACCGACACACTTGTATAAGCATCCATATTAAGACCATGGTCGGTATTGGGGATATATCGAAGGTATTTTGGGCCAGGCAGGTCGTGAAAATAGAACTGGGCCGAATCCGACAGAAAGAACTGGTCGCCGCTCGAATTGAGCAAAAACTTGGGCATTGTATAACGGCTGCGATACTCATAAGGGTCCACAACTTTTCGCAGCCTCTGGCCACCGGGCGTATCAAGCTGGCTGAAAATATTAAAATCTTCGTAATCCCTGATGGCATTGGAATAGAAGCCATACGCGCTGAAATGGTGTTTCATCTGCTCACCCATATTCAGCACGTCGATGACCGCCGGGATAATCGCGATGACCCGCTTATCGACCGCCGCGGTCAGCCAGGTTGTCCAGCCGCGCTTGGACCCTCCGGAAACCACAAACTCATTTATATCGAGCTTCCCGTTACTGACGGACAAGATGTGGCTGTGAATCGTATCCATCGCGCGGACGGCGCTTTTGGTCATTGGAAGCAGCAGCGGCCACGTATTATCACCGGTGGTCATATATTTGTCGTAGGTGTAAGCGATAATCGCATCTTCAGATCGAGGCCTGCCCCCGTCGGGGAAATTCAAAGGCTGGTTCGGCACCATTTTCAGCTCCGCAATAACTGTGTTGGTAAGAACAGCAATGCCGACCCCTATTGAGTTCGCTTTAGTCGGAGCAGAGCTATTGTTACTGCCGCCCGTTATCAAGAGCAGTGCTTTATTGGAAGTCGCCCTGTCGGGTTTGACTATTGTCAGCCAGTGCTTCCAGAGGGTCCTGTCCACTTCGGCCTTGCTCCGCCAGGATTGCGAGGTCATATCCAGAACATAGGCGGTATAACCTGCACCTGCGATGGTATTCACGACACTGTAGCGGTAATTTGCATCCGGCGCCTTAATATAATCATCCAACGGCGTCCCGAAAGCAAACTGCGCAGCGACAAGAACCAGTACCAGTACCATAGTTACAATTTGATTTCTTGTTTTCATAATCTACCCTTTCGTTTTGTTCGGCCCGCAAGCCGTCCTCTGTTGCATTTATATTTTAGGCGGGAAGATACCCCGCAGGTATTGAGCGTCATATCGGCAGCTTTCCTCAACGCCTAACGGCATCTTCACGCCTTCCATCACAATCCATCCTCGATAGCCGATATCATCCATCGCCCGGCGGACCTCTTCGAAATCAATCGAGCCTTTGCCGTACAAATCATCGTAATCCTTGGCGTGGAACTCGCAGATGTGTTTGCCGAGCTGGCGTATCTCTTTGTAGATGTCATAACCCGCTTTATGGGAATTACCCACATCGTAATAAACCTTCACGGCGGGTGAGCCGACGCGGTCGATGATATCCATATGCTGCTCGGCACTAAGCCACGATTCGATAGCGAGAAAAACGCCGGCTTTTTCAGCTTTTGGGGCCACCCGTTTGAGGCGTTCGACAACAATGTCAGTGCCCTTCTTATCGTCTCGCAGGTCGCCTTCGCCGAAAAAGGCCAGGAGAACAACATTAACACCCAATGCCTTGCAGACGTTAATGCCTTTGGCAACCCATAACTCAGCACGAAAGTCGCTCTTGTAGGGGACGCCATTGAGAACCCCCATTGCCAGTGACGCAATCTGCATATCCTGTTTGCTCGCCTCATCGAGAAAACGTCTCTGCAAATCGGCATCGAACAACGGCAGGTCGGTCTCGGCCCTTCCGAAATCCACCTGCACTCCGTCAAGTCCTATTCGCTTGGCCGCCTCAAGCGAGGCCGGGTCAGCAGTCTTCCCTATTGTCCAGTCGCAGACGGCGAGCTTAAAGCCACGGGCCGTTCCTGTCACCACCTCAACAAGGGGTCTGCACGAAGCAGCCACGGTCAATCCGGCCAGCGCCCGCGCTCCATTGACCAACATCCGCCGTCGAGTTATACTTGAGCGTTTCATTTGCATATCTCCACAAATATATGAAAGAAAACCATCCCGGCATTTTCGTGCTCAATTCCCTACGCTTTCGCACCTTTAA
>JAUWBX010000209.1 GCA_030609625.1 Phycisphaerae bacterium | reverse complement strand
CCTTCTCGGCCCGGGGTTCGCAGGATCATCCCGCCGGCATTATGATATGACTGCGCTGCCGCAATATTAGGATGGGCCAGGACGAACTCGGACACCGCACGAGTCTCAGGCTGAGAGAACGGATAATCCCTCGCACCATATTGAATATAGTTCGGCTGCCAATCGTAAGCCCAGTTCCGATTCATGTCATAACCGCCGCGGCCATCTTCGTTGATACGGCCATCCCCATCATTGTCAATTCCTTCGGCGCCCAGCAAGCTGTACTGGCCCCGCTCATCCGGCTTGACCCTGACCATAAGGTATTCGGGGTAATCAGGGTGCGGCTTATACCGGCCGAGAGGGTCTTTGATACGCATCTGTGTGATAAAGCCGTCATCGTTGAGGTCGTCATAGTCATCTTCGTCCGCAAGGCCATCCCGGTCGTTGTCCACAGGCTCAAGACCTGTACGAGACGAGCGCGACGAATACGCAGCGTGAAACCAAAAATCGCGAGCATCGGGATTTATCGTCGGAACGAGATAAAAAACGCGGTTGTCGAGTAAAGCAGTTACCTTTTCAAGCCGTCCATATTGATGGCAAAGGTACCAGGCTGTATAGGCTACCGTCTCACCTGTCTGGACCTCGTTACCATGAATATTCCCGTCAATGTACATTCCCGGCTTACGGTCAGGGTCGCCAACATTGCGTGCTGTAACCTCTATACACCAGATATCTCGTCCCTGGGATGATTTTCCAATAGAATAGAGTCGAGTGAGCTCGGGGAAGGATTTGTGCAGCCGAGCGAGAATACTTCCCAGACCCGCATGGTCATAGAATCGGTTCCATGCCACCTCTACTTTTCGTTCATCTGAAGCCCCCAATGCAGGGAACGAATGGGCAGCCGGATTGCTCGCCTTTGGTTTTCGTTTAGGTATTTTCGCACCGGTTGTTATGGCCGGCGCTGAAACAAGATATAAAGAAACCAAAACAGTGATATAAGTCCTAATCTTCGGTCCCTGCTTCATAATAAAGACCTTCCAAATCATGAAAGTCATCCATTGTTATTCTATTTGTTTTTCAACAACTCAATAGTTCCCTCGACCTGCCCGGCCAACATTGAAACAATTGTAAAATCGATTTTTTTGCGACCGGGGGCGTAGATTATATAACGTGTTTCTACCATACCACCACTTCCCGGTAACGTAGGCAGAGTGGTAATCCTGGCCCCGGAAAGGAAAAACTCGTCGTCCAGCTCCATGACCAACCGTGTCGGATAAATTTCCCGTGTTGTTTGACCTTGTACCAGCGAGGTGGGCAAAAAACCGGTGTTTTCCACTTGAATCTCGATATCATATATCTCCTGGCCCATGTGCTGAGTTTTAATCTTGCGAATGCCGATACGCCCAAGACGCTGCGCAACTGTCGTCAGGAAATCAGTGTGCTTACCAACAATTTCTTCGACCATACTTGCGGGTGGATTAGTGAGTGAGAAAGGAGCGTACCCACCGACCTCCACCCTTTGGCCCGGAAAATCAGGATGGTCTATCGGCTGCCATTGGATGAATGCCTCGGGCGCATGTTTATCAAACCAATTCAACTCCCGGCGTTTCTTTTCATTGCGCTTATTTTTATCTTTTTTAGAGTCCGCACTTTCGTTGCTTGCTTCATTGTCTTCTGCTTTCTCTTGCCTGGCATTCTCGTCTTTTTCGGCAGACTTTGAAAGCTCCACAGCAATCGCCGGACTCCAGGGCCGAGATGCAAGTGATAATCGACCCCGGTGGAAGTACATCCAGTCGCTGAACGTGCCGGGCTCAGATGTACTCTCAAGCTCTTTGCTCAATCCAATTGCTTCTCGATAGAGCTCGCCCATTACCCTGTAATAGCCCAGGTCTTCCTTATCAATCGCGGTCATTGGTTTTCGGCGACCAGGGGCAGGTGCGCCCGCAGGGGTTTTCAGAAGATTATCAGCGGCGCCATAGGTAATAACAATCCCAATATTGGGGTGCTCAATGATGAATTCAGCAAGCCCGCGCGTTTGGGCTTCACTAACCTGGTGTATGCCTGCATCCGGGGCAAAGAATTTGTAATTGTATGGAAAATTGCGATTGAAGTTAACACCACCTCGACCGTCTTCATTCCACACCTCGTCATGGTCATTATCGATTCCCTCTGTCAGGTAACGCCACGCACCCACTTCACCTTTGAGATAATCGGCTTTCAGGAGCAGGCGCTTGTCCACAGGGTCGAGAAGATAGTTACCGTCCTTATCCTCGACCCTCATCCACGTGATAAGGCCATCTCCGTTAAGGTCTTCAGGCCCATCTTCATCCACCAGCCCATCATGGTCGTCATCGGCAGGTTTGTTGTTTAAACTGGTTTCGAGTTTCGGGCGGGTGAAGAAATGCTCCGCCGCATCCGGATTAAGGCGTGGGACAACATAAATTGTCGTTGTCTCCAGAAGTTCGGTGATTTGGGCATCTGTCCGGTATTGCTTTATCAATCGTTCGAGCCAGGATACAGCTATTGAACATCCTATCAGGTCGTTACCCTCTATACCTGCGGTGACCAACACGGCGGGACGAGTTTTGCGGTCGCCTTCGGTGCACCCCGTTAAAAGTTGACCCCTTACTTCTAACGGGGTGCACTTACCGACCTCCACCACCCAGACCTTCCGCTTGTCTATTGACTGGGCTATGCTATCAACTCGCACAAGATTAGGCTCTTGCCTGGCGAGAGATACAAGACGTTTCCTCAGAGATTTGTAATCGTAATACGTTGCAGGCCGGGCAGCTCCTACCTGTATCGCCAATAGACTTATTGTTATCAATGAAAACCAATATGGTTTTGTTCTTAGTTGAATGACTTTTAAGGACATTCCATCATCCCCTATGAAACTTCTCTTCAATTTCTCCGAACCAAAACAGCCTTACGGGCGGTTTTCACTCCACAGGACGCCCTATGGCGCTGTAAAACCTGCATGGCTAAACTGTCGAGCTTACTTCTCATAATTATATTCCAATAAGCTTAGTAAGTCAAGGTTTTCAGGCAAGATTTTTTAACTTTTTACGTATGGGACTTTTCTTTTGCCTTTGTCCCTTCAAGATGAGACACATTAGTTTTTCGCTCATGGTCGGAATTGCAGAGAATAAAGATTCGCATCCTTCATAACAAGATGAAGTCGAACCGGACGGCCTGAAAGCGGACTCACATCAGTTCCATGACGCCAAGAGGCGGGATGCTCAATATAGTTGCCAATCAGTTCTTCTGCGTCTTTGAGTGAATAGCCGGAAATGGGTTTGCCCTCGGCATTTTGGATTTCAACTTTTATGTATCCTGGGGCAGAAGTGGCAAAGTTAAGCAATAGTGTCCTGCCTTTGAAGATGAATGGCCTGGTGGTCATGCTGCCGCTATTATAAGGAGCATATATTGAAGTAAAACCATCAAGTCGCAGCGAGTATCGGCGTAGATGTGCAGTTGGCTGCGCGTAGTCGTGTTGGACGTAAATCGACATTTCAGCAGTCCCGGTCTGAACAATATTTAAAGCAGGATAGTTGGAGCGGGAGCCCCAGTTTTGCAGGCCGATGCCTGGTCGGATAAATGCTTCCATAAAGGTCCTGTCGTAAATATTACCACCGCGTGAAGTCATTAAGACAGCGTCGGAACAGTCTTTGAAATAGCTGGGATTCACCTTTAATTGTTTGGCTTGTTTTTCATTGAGAACCTGTCGTCCAGGAAGAAACCGGGCAGCAATGGCTATATAGATATGCGGTGCGCGAAAGTAAGGATGCGTTTGGTTTGTATAGAGGTGTTCAAGAGGTGTGTTACCGAATGTCATTTCGACCGGTTCACTCCAATGCAAAAAATCCTTTGACGTGGTTCGGCTGATAGTGCGAAAGCCACCATAGTTCGTATCGGTCCAGGTGCGAAAGTAACAGAGATAGCATTTCTCGCTTTCGGACCAAAAGGCCACATTCTGGGAATCAAAGATACCCCTGGTAAAAACGGGTTCTTCCCGGAGCTTTTTCCAGTGGATACCGTCAGCGGAGACATAGGCAATGAGGCCGCTCTTTCTTGTGCCGCCCAGAGCCTTGAAACGCCGGCTTTTTGGTACGCCCGGTCTGCTATCGAGAAAAGGACTGAAATTATGGTTGACCGGTGCAGCATTAGCCAGAATGACGTTGTTTGATTTCGAATCATTCAGGGTAAACAGATTGAGCTGGGGCTTGGTGATATGAATGCCATCCGGTGATTCGGCATAACAAGTGACTTCCCGGCTGCTGCCGTCTCTGCCGGCCTGGGGTAGTCCTCTATAGTAGAAGCGGTACTTATCCTGGTCCTTTATCACGGTGCAGTACCCGCAGAAAGGTCCTTCCCAGGGCTGCTCGAATTTGAGTACCGGCCCTTCATCGTGTGGATGATGCAATATTAGATGTGCACCGTCAAGACGGTCGATAAGATAATAGTCAACAAACAACTCACGGCCCGAACCGATGTTAATGTACCCGAACTCTTTCGCAAAAGACGGCACCCCAGGGAAGAATGAACCGATTATCCACTGAACCAGGATTATCAATAACAGATGTTTGTTTCTACTCATTTTTAGATTCTCCAAGACCATTATGGTTCTATTCATCTTACCGGTTGTTCTGAGAAAGGCAACCCCCACTCTCGAGTTTTAGGTGGTGGTTTGTGCCGGCCATGGTTTGGTAAAAAAAGAGCACCACAAAAGGTGCTACATCAGAGTAGTAAAAAGAGCGCAAAGCCTTAATATTGCGCCCATAAAATTTTAGATGGTGGAACCAAAAATCAGAAGTCAGAAGTAAGAAATCAGAAGTCAGAATCTGTCGTCTGTCGTCTGACCTCTGTTGCCTTTGTCGTACATCCACCACTAATAATCTTTAAATCTACTCATCCATCGTGGCCAGTCTTCTGGTGCGACACCCCCGGCCTTGGTCCAAGGTCCATTTATGTTGAAACTGCGATTCCACTTTAGTGTCCACAACTCTTTTAGGCCGACCTTGCGCACCGACCAGTCGCAGAAAAGGCTGCTTTGGAATCCGCCATGCCTATCGACGCACACACGCTGCATCTCATCGACGTTGGCCGTACCGTGGATCCCCGCGAGCCACCGGTGTAATCCGCCGGTGGGTCCGTATGCCGGGGCCAGGAATCGACCCACCACATGCCGGTGAACATCGGTATATTATATGCGCCCTGAACATTGGGAGTCCGCCAGTAGTCCGAGC
>JAUWBX010000480.1 GCA_030609625.1 Phycisphaerae bacterium | reverse complement strand
TTCCATTTTTGGCTGGCTGCGGCTTCGGCTGGCGGTGTCAGCAAAACTCGGACTACCAACCAGTAGGCCTGCGTTTTGCTTCCTTGCCAGCCTTGTCCTCGCTCAACCAAAAACGAAACCTAATTTCTTTACCAGTCCTTATCTGCCATAATTATAAAACAATCGGTCGGGGTAATGCAAGCTTTGGGTTGATTTTAAGTTGTGGAAGTTTTGTGAGATTGTGTGGGCTGGCTTGCAGGGGCAAGCCCATGCTTCGCCAAGGCTTCGCAGGGCAGGCGGGGAAGAAGAGCGTATCTCGTATTACGTCGCCGTGGCGGCGACCCCCGACAGAAGAGCAAGTGAGCTAAAGTGAACTAAAGTGCCTAAAGTGAGCTAAAGTTGGATGGCAGGATTAGTGAATTAGAGATTAGAGAATTGGGAAGTAAGAATTTAGAATGACCCTTTCGTAGTCGTTGGTTTTGCTTGCTCGATACTAAGTGCCCGTAGAATCTCAACAAAACGCTCGACCATAGTTACCGCAGGCCATGTTCGCTCGCCACGCTCGAGATTCTCTTGGGCCCAGGGCAGTGCCAGAGGTAACATCACCGCTTCGATATTTGACTGCTCTAACTCAGCGGTCAATTGGCCAAGACATTGAAGAACGCTTACCGGCATCTGCACTATCTGCGACTCATCCGTCCATTCAGCTTCGCACAAAAGTGCTGAACCTGTTACTATATGTTCACGGCAGGCTATGGGTCTGTGTTCGTATGAAGTGCACAGGCTATCCGACAAAAATGGACAAGCTAAATTGAGTCCCGCGTACCATTTGCCGAGCTGACTTATTTGGATTTGGCTTTCTGTCCCTGCCAATTCGTTTATGTCAAACTCTTTGGGCTTCTTGTCAAGGATTCTTTTGGCTGTGTCAAGACATGATTGCAATACCGCTTTGCCTTGCTCGGCCGGCAGTGCCAACACCTCTTCTCTGAGGCGAAAGGCCTCGGGAACCGACAGGGGAACAAGGTAATTGCAGCACGCTGAGCAACCTTTGCGACAGGGAACAAATTCCCCGTTCCTGCGAAGTCTGTCCAATACCACAAGTGCCAGTTTAGTGGAAAGCGTTCGTGCTAATGGAGTTATATCTGAGAGCCTCGCTTGCTTCTGTGCAACACTAATACTAAAACGTACCGTCTCGCCAAGAATATCAAGCTCAAAGCTGATAGTCTCCACGCGACCGCTGCAATTATTATTTATCTCGCCAGGCTCACACAGTACCATCACAGCCGGGTTCTCAATCATCGATAGCCTTCCACTCTGCTGCTCTTGCTTATCTGTATTTCTGTCCTGCAGGACTTAAACGGAAAATCTTCTTTCCGAGATTCCTCCTCCGAATTGAGACACTTTATATATCGACCAAATGGCGGCTGTACATTCCTTTAATTTGACAATCTGAGCGGAATGGCTCTTTGTTGTGCCGAAAATGGGCAAAAAAAGATAGAGAAATTGCCCCCCGGATTTGTGTAACAATTACTGCCGGCCGGTTAGTTATATAACGTTAAGCCTTTGCTTGCAGCAGGTTATGTAACAGGGCTTATTAATAAGCTGGTTTCTGAACGCACCTCAGCACCCTGCCGTCTTTGCTCGATAATATGGTCTATTATATCCGGTCTGCTGATAATGCCAACCAGTTTTCCTTTTTTCGATACTACCGGCACTCTTCTGAAGTAGTTAATCATCATAAAATCACAAACGCTCCGCAAAGTTTCGTTCTCCCTGTAGGAAACCGCTGGCCGTGTCATAAAGAAACCGACTGTTTTACTTTTCTCATCTTCATCAGCGTAAAACAGCCTGAGTACATCTTTTTCAGTAATTACCCCCACTAAGGTCATATCATCTTCGATGACCGGCATACCGGTAATATCCTTTTTTCTCATAATCTCCATCGCTTCATATATTGGCGTCTCTTTTTTTACGCTGATTACGTCTTTTGTCATAACATCTTTTATCTTGAGCATCTGGTATCTCCTTTCTTGCCTGCACCCCCGTGCTTTCTTGCGAAAGCAAGAACGGGGGTGACGCAGGCACAGGTGGCAACCTGTTTTGTACGATAGTAAACTGTTTCACCAGGGTGGCAAAGACTCGTTGTTGGCTTTTTTGTCAGGAGCTTTGGGCCGAGGTTTTTTCTTCGCTGGTGGTTTGGGTTGTTCGATGCCGAATGTCTTTTCTATCCTTGCGATTCGCGCCGAAAGCTCTGTCAATTTATCATTAATAGAATCTAATTTTTTCATAACTTCTTTGAGATCCGTACCAATCCTCATTGAATTCCTTTCGGTAAGGTCCATATAGCGTTCCATCAATCGCTCATAGGCATCTATAGCACGGACCGCATCGGTTTTGTACTCGGGTACAGCAATTTGTGGCCGGAGCTCGTAAGTTTTTGAGCCGCCCTGAATTGACGTGGAAAACCAGACCACCGTTATGCAGCATACAACGACCGCTCCAACAGCTAATAAATTCTTGTTCGTTATCATCGGCTTATCCCCTTTTTCGCGCTTTTATGGTTTTGGA
>JAUWBX010000022.1 GCA_030609625.1 Phycisphaerae bacterium | reverse complement strand
GCTTCTGATTCGGTTCTGGCCAAGGCTTCAACTCTTGCCTTTGCCTCGTCTTGGACTTTCGCCATTTCTTCGGCTTGCGCCTTTAGCTTCTGCTCTGCTTCGGTTAGCGCCTCGCCGTATGACCTGGCTTTTCGCTCTGCCTCATTTCTGGCCCCGGCTTCGATTGTTGCTTTTTCCTCAGCCCTTGCTGCAGCCTCCATGTATGCCTTCGTTTTCTCTTCAGCCTTAAATCTCGCTTCTCTTTCAGCCCTGGCTGTTGCTTCCGCTTTCGCCCTGTTTTCGGCTTCGGCCCTCAACCTTTCTTCTGCCTCGGCCATTGCCTCGTCATAGGCCCTTTCTTCAGCTTTTGCTTTTGCCTTGGCCTCGACCTCGGCTTTGGCTTGGGCCTTGACTCTTGCTTTGGCTTCGGCCTTGGCCTTCCTTTTCGTTTCTGCTTTTTCCCTTTTTTCAGCCTTGGCTTTTGCCTTGACCTTACGCTTATTAAAACAAGGAATTAAAATATGGTGAGGCCAATGTTTTTCTCCGCATATTTTACATGTTGGTACGAATTTCTCATCTTTGAAACCGCTCATCTTTTCTGTCATTTCCGGACCTCCTTGCTTATTCTGCTTAACTACACTGTCATCTAAATGCAGGGTATCAGGTTACCGGGTTATCAGCTTGACTTTGTCTTTTCCTGATTTCCTGATGGCCTGACTTCCTTTGTTCGCACATAGCACAAAGCATAATACACAATTGGCATATTGCCAAGCTAAAAAACTTATTCAAGAGAGGGGCTAATACACATTCGCAAAATAAGGTGGAACTGAATAGACGATGTGGGTACAATAGCGAGCAGGCCGCTTAGGGACGCCTACCTGGGGCACAGGTTACGGCGGAAACTTACCGATATGACTGATAGAAATATTCTGCTGTACCTCAGAGTAAGTGTCAGTATTTTAACCTGCAAAGATATAGTTAAGCAACTTCGCCGAAGAAAGGGTTTCCAAAATAACCGGACCGATAGAGATGGCAGCGTACGAAATTGTAACTTTGCGGGTTTCACCACCTGGAAAATAAGGAAATGGCGATTACCTCACGAGAGTTGGTTTTAGCGGCGTTGGAGCACCGCCAAACTGACCGTGTTCCGGTTGACTTTTCCGGGCACCGGTCTTCGGGCATTGCGGCAATTGCATATCCCAAGCTGCGAAAGTATCTGGGCCTGCCACCCAAACCGATTCGAGTTTATGACGTCATTCAGCAGTTGGCCATTGTCGATGAGGATGTGTTAGAGAGATTTGGTGTGGACACCATCGAGTTAGGCCGGGGCTTTGCATTAGACGATAAATCCTGGTCGCCATGGACATTGCCGGACGGCACAGAGTGTTTTGTACCTGCCTGGACGCGGCTTGAACGGGACGCTCGTACTTCGCAGCGAAGCGCTGCTTCGCAGAGTAGTAAGGGACGCTGGGTGATTCGGTCAGAAAGCGGCAGAGTCCTCGCCCATATGCCTGATGGAGCGCTGTATTTTGAGCAGACTTATTTTCCTTTTCTTGACGGAGGCGACGAGCCGGAAGCAATTCGTGACGCCCTTGCAGAATCTATGTGGACGGCTATTGCCAGTCCGCCCGGCCCAATAGACAACCGTGCGCTTTCTGAAGGTGCGAGTCGATTGCGGAAAAACACCGACCGTGCCATTATAGGTTTGTTCGGGGGTAACCTGTTTGAAATCGGCCAATTTCTTTACCGCAATGACCGGTTCATGATGCTGTTGGCTTCTGAACCGCAGCGTGCTCACCGTTTCCTCGATAAATTAGTTGAAATTCATCTGGCCAACCTCGAGCGATTCTTAGGAACCGTCGGTGAATATATCGACATTATTCTTTTTGGAGACGATCTCGGGATGCAAACAGGCCCGATGATTTCGCCGCGGATGTATTGCGAGTTCTTCAAACCGCGTCATAAGTTGCTGTGGAACCGCGCAAAAGAATTAGCTGATATTAAGGTCATGCTTCACTGCTGTGGGGGAGTTCGCGAGCTTCTCGGCGATTTAATCGAGGCAGGGGTTGATGCTATCAATCCGGTCCAGATTAGCTGCTCAGGAATGAATGCCGCAGAGCTAAAGGCGGAGTTTGGCAGTGAGCTTACCTTCTGGGGCGGCGGCTGCGATACCAGGGATGTCCTGCCTAACGGTACACCTGAGCAAGTCGCTGAACACGTTAAGCAGCAAGTGGAGATACTCAGAGCCGAGGGGGGTTTCGTTTTTCAGCAGGTTCACAATATTCTGTCAAATGTTCCACCGGAGAATATTGTTTCAATGTTTGACGCGGTAAATGCTGCACATTAGGCCGGAGAGAAACAATAAATGAGTTCAGTTGACTATGGGATAATTCTCATTTATTTTGCTGTTGTGATAGGGCTGGGCTTCTGGTATCAAAAACGAGCGTCAAAAAGTCTGAGGGCCTACTTTCTGGGGGGCAGGAACATCCACTGGCTGGCCCTGGCAATGTCCGGCTCGGTATCCAATTTCGATATTACCGGGACTATGTGGATTATTTCCATCCTGTATGTTCTGGGAATGAAATCTATGTGGCATCACTGGATGTGGGGATTTTTAATGGGGGCTTTTTTTCTCAGCTATATGGGTAAATGGGTGCGGCGGTCAAACGTGATGACCGCAGCCGAATGGATGAAGACCCGTTTCGGCAGTGATTCAGGCGGCAAGCTGGCCCGGACCGCCTACGCGTTGATGGCGGTGCTGACTTTAGCGAGCTTCATCGGGTACGCCTACCAGGGAATCGGCAAGTTTGCCTCAGTATATATTCCGCTCGAATCCCTTGCCCAATATACGTCCATTCCCTGGCTCCAGACCATGCTCACTGAATACGAACCCGATTGTTTGGCCGTTTTGATTATCGGCATAACGACCCTCTACGTTGTGCTCGGCGGACTTTACAGCGTGGTGGTAACCGATATCATCCAGACGGTCATACTGACACTGGGTAGTATATTCATTGCGTATATTGCCTTCTCGAAGCTGACGCCGGAGCTGCTATCTACATTGCCGCAAGACTGGACTTCATTAAGTGTTCCATGGCGCATTAAAGAATTTGCCGGAACGGACAACGCCGATTTTCAGTTTTTTGGCGCCCTTGTTATTGTCTGGGTCTTAAAGGGTCTGCTGTTGAATGCAGGCGGGCCGGCACAGATGTACGATTTCCAGCGGTTCTTAGCGGCACGCGACGCCCGTGACGCTGCCAAGATTGGGGCGGCCTGGAGTTTCTTTCTGATTGTTCGATGGGCAATGGCAATCGGAATTGCCCTGCTGGCCGTTACCGGGGTCGCCGGCGTAACGGATTCCGAGAAAGTAATGCCTCTGGTTCTGCTGAAATTTCTGCCGGCTGGGATAAGGGGAATCGTCATTGCCGGATTGTTGGCGGCGTTCATGTCAACGTTCAGCTCCACGGTCAACAGCGGAGCTTCCTTTATTGTTCGCGATATCTGGCAGCCTTACTTCCGTCCGCAGGCCAACGAAAAGGAATCTGTTCGATTCAGTTATTTGGCCACACTTTTGCTGGTGCTGGTCGGCGTCGGCATTGGTTTTCAGGCCAGGTCGATTGCTCAAATATGGAGCTGGATAATGATGGCACTGGGCGGCGGCGTGGTCATACCGAATGTGCTCAGATGGTACTGGTGGCGAATGAACGGCTGGGGGTATGCACTTGGAACCTTGGGCGGTATGCTTTTGTCATTAGTCGTTCTATTTTTTCCGGGTGCTCCGGTGTACTATGTATTTCCTTCTGTTTGCGCAGCATCGCTATTCGCAAGCATTGCAGTGTCATTGGCAACCCAACCTACAGACCTGGACATCCTTGTCAGCTTTTATAAAACCGTTCGACCGTTTGGGATGTGGAAGCCGATTGCAGGAAAAGCCGGACTATCACCTGTACCCGCGTTTTCTGTGCCTGCACCTGTGGTTACCTCGCCACAGGTGGCGCAGGTACAGGTGCGGGCAGTAGAAGAGTTGTCATCCGGTTCAGAAAGTGTGTTGCGGACAATTTTGAATGTTGTGCTTGCTATGCTTGCTATTACCGGCTTGTATTTATTCCCTATGTACCTTGTTGGCCATTGGTATTTAAATTCGATAATATGGTTTGTACTGGCAATCGCAGCTATATTAGCTCTGAAATACACCTGGTACAAATTTCTCCCTGCACCCGGTAAAAACTGAAAAATACTGCAACTGGTTACAATTAGAGGGAAATTTAGTATTATAGCAGAATAGAAAAACAGGATGTTTCTAAAGGCGTTACATGGGAAATATCGGTTAACTTGATATTGTGGGGGCGAGGAGAAAATGATGCGAAATGCCTTTTTTGTTGTTTGGGTGCTTACTTTTGCGGTGCAGGCCGAGGGTTCGTTTCTATCGGAGTTGGCCCGTCCTATGGATGGTCGGAGTATGCGTGAAAGCTCGACTCATCGGCTGGGGGCGGATGGCAAGTTCGACCCGAATGGAAAACCCGACGCAAACAGTAACTGGGACAATAAAAATGTTGGGCCCGGTGAGACGAAGGTTCTAATGGATCGTGATGGGCCCGGAGTTATCACGCATATATGGCTGACGTTTCTGGGGCCTGAGCCTCATGCGTGGGCGAAGAATGGTTCTGCGAATCATCAGGAGATGCTGTTGCGGATGTACTGGGACAGCAGCAGGAAACCTGCGGTTGAGGCGCCGGTGGGGGATTTTTTCGCGAACAGCTTCGGGAAGCGCAGCGAGGTCGTGTCATTGCCGGTGATTGTCGAGGATGGGGATTCGTACAACTGTTTTTGGCATATGCCGTTTCGCAAACATGCGCGTATTGAGATAGTAAATCAGAGCGAAAAGCCAATCAGCCTGCTGTACTATAACATCGACTGGCTCAAGAAGGCTCGGATTGCCGGAAATGTTCCATATTTTTATTCGCAGTATCGACAGGAGTATCCTGTTGAGAATGGAAAGGATTATGTGATACTGGATACGAAGGGCAAGGGGCACTTTGTGGGGATGGTGCTGAGTGTTCGAACGAGAAGCCCGGCGTGGTTCGGGGAGGGGGATGAGAAGATTTATATTGACGGTGAAAAGACAGCTTCTATCTGGGGGACGGGGACGGAGGATTATTTTCTTTCCGCGTGGGGCTTGAAGATAACGAGCACGCCTTATTTTGGTGTGCCGTATTTTGACCAGTGGGGGATTGTGGGGGGGCATACGAGTGCGTACAGGTGGCACGTTAATGACCCGATTGTTTTTGATAAGGGCATAAAAGTGACTATTGAGCATTTCGGGTGGATGTCGCCGGATGAGAATCCCAAATATAGGAGTAACAGTTGGAACGAACGTGAGGATGATTATTCCAGTGTGGCTTTCTGGTATCAGACTTCTGAGCCGACTTTCTCGGTGGAGGTGCCCGATGCCGGGGGGCGGAAATTGCCGAACTTAGATGAGATTATCTATGCGAAGGATTTTACGGGGGAGGAACATCATGGCACCGGCAATGCTGTTGTTCAGCAGCTTGCGCTCTACCCGGATAAACAAATGCTATACAGGGCGCAAAATGCGCAGGATGCCTGGGTTGAGATACCTTTTGAAGTAAAAAAGAAAGAGCCAAAGCGATTGCTGCTGGTGATGACACGGTCATACGATTTCGGGAAGTATCAGGCGTATCTTAACGGAGTGAAGCTGGGTGGTGTGATGGATCTTTACAGCGAGGAGATTATCTCGCGCGAGTATCACATGCTGGACTTTTGGCCTGAGCCGGGTAAATATACGCTTCGATTAGAGTGTGTGGGGAGGAATCCCGTATCGAGTGGTTACTATCTCGGCATGGAATCAGTGAGGCTTCGCGAGCGCCGGCGGCGTGTGATTGACTACGGGCACGACAAGGACAAGGACTGGCGGAAGAAGCCGGTTCTGTATAATTAGTATCTCTTGCGGAAACAGTATTTGTCATTCCCGCGCAGGCGGGAATCCAGTTTTTTTCGCCCTGGACCCCTGCTTTCGCAGGGATGACATTGCCGGTTTTTGCTTTCCGCAACAGATACTAATTAGGAAAGCGTTAGTTTGCGGAGCGGTCAATTCCGGTTAGATGCAGAAGCATTCAGCGTTTAAGGCGACAGGGGGGCATAATACGAGAGTTCAGCTATTTTTTTTTATCGCCGCTGCGCAGACTTTGTATTCCGGTATCTTGGCCAAGGGGTCCAGGGCGTCGATGGTCAGCATATTGGCGGGACCTTCACGGAAATGGAAGGGCATAAACAGCCAGCCACTTTCAATACTTCGTGTTACCTTAGCCAGCGTGGATACCCTGCCGCGGCGGGTAACTACCTCGACACTGTCACCATCGGCAATTCCGAGTTTGCCGGCATCTTCGATGTGTATTTCGACGTAGCCGGTGGGTGAAACCTGGTTTATAGCGGCTGATTTTCTGGTCATAGTCCCGGTGTGGAACTGATATAATTGCCTGCCGGTGGAAAGCACAAAGGGGAATTTGGCGTCGGTAGATTCGGCTGGGGCCTTGAACTCTACCGGATGAAACTTTCCCATGCCTCTGGTGAACTTTTCCTTGTGCAGGTACTTTGTACCGGGATGGTCCTTGTCCGTGCAGGGCCACTGCAAGCCGACCGAATCAATCCGGTCAAAAGAGATGCCGCCATAGATGGGTGTGATGGAGGCGATTTCGTTCATTATTGTCTCGGCACCGTCATACTGCATCTGATATCCCATTTTGGTTGCGACCTCGCAGACAATTTCCCAATCGTTTCGCGCACCTGCCGGCGGAGTAACAGCTTTCCTGACTCGCTGCACACGGCGTTCGGTGTTTGTGAATGTGCCGTCCTTTTCGGCAAAGCAGAACGAGGGCAGAACCACGTCGGCGTATTGGGCCGTCTCAGAGAGGAAAATATCCTGCACAACCAGAAAATCGACCATCTCCAGGGCCTTTCGTGTCCTGTTGAGGTTTGGGTCGGAAAGTGCGGGATTCTCGCCCATTATGTAAATCGCCTTTATGTCGCCTGTCTCGACGGCGTGGAAGAACTCGACAACGGTGAGTCCCTTATTCGGAGGAAGCTCTTTTGCCCAGGCTTTTTCAAATTTCGCTCTGATTTGAGGGTCTTCGACAGATTGATAGCCGGGATAGACGTTGGGCAAAGCCCCGAGGTCGCAGGCGCCCTGTACGTTGTTTTGCCCGCGGAGCGGATTTACGCCGGTCGATTCTTTGCCGACGTTGCCGGTGAGCATTGAGAGATTGGCAAGTGAGAGGACATTGTCGGTGCCGGTAGTGTGCTGAGTGATGCCCATGCTGTAAACGATACTGGCCGTTAAGGCACCGGCATATATCCTCGCGGCCTGGCGAATTTTTTCGGCGGGGACGGTCGTAATCTCCTCGGCCTTTTCCGGCGTGAAATCCTTCAGGGCCTCAGCCATAGCGTCAAAGCCCTCGGTGCGTTCGTTTATGAAATCGCTATCGAGCAGTTTTTCACTTATTATCACGTTCATCATTGCGTTTATGAGGGCGACGTCCGTCCCGGGTTTTTGAGGCAGGTGCAATTCGGCGAATCGGACGAGGTCGATTTGGCGCGGGTCGGCCACTATCAGCTTGGCGCCGTTCTTAGCGACGGCCTCTTTTATGTTGAGGGCGATGACGGGATGGGCCTCAGAGGTGTTCGAGCCGATGACAAATATGCAGGCGGCATTCTTAAGCTCATCAATAGAGTTGGTCATAGCACCGCTGCCGAATGCCCTTACAAGGCCGGCAACGGTCGATGCGTGGCAGAGCCTGGCGCAATGGTCAACGTTATTGGTGCCAATCGATGCACGAATAAACTTCTGAAAGATGTAATTGTCCTCATTGGTGCACTTGGCAGATGAAAGCCCGGCGATGCTGTCGGGGCCGTTCTGCGTTTTTATTTTGGTCAAACGTTCAGCGATAAAATTTATTGCTTCGTCCCACGTCGCTTTTTCGAACTCGCCGTTTCGTTTTATAAGCGGTGAGGCGAGCCTTTTCTCGCTTGCGACAAAGTCCATAGCAAATCTGCCTTTGACACACAAATTGCCGTCGTTCGGGATACAACCGACTTCGCTGGTTACGCGGACAATTTTGTTTGTCTTCAGGTTTACGTTAAGGTCAATCTGGCAGCCGACACCACAATATGCACAGGTCGTTCTTGTCCTGGTCAGATCTTTTTCGCGGCCTTTACCTATAGCTGCACGGTCCAGCATTGCGCCGGTAGGACAAATCTCGACACACCCTCCACACAAAACACACGAACTTTCCTGAAGGTCTATTCCAAACGCTGTGCTGACCTCCAACTGCCCAAGGCGCCCGCCAAATGTCAGGGCTTCTGCCTTCTGTACCTCTTCGCAGTAGTTGATACACAAGCCACACAGAATACACCTGTCCGGGTCATAAAGTATAGCTTTATTGTTCGTGGCATAATTTGGTTTTACGGGCCTTCGCTCCGGCAGGCCAAAGCGTCCTTCGTTCGCCTGGTAGCGGTATGCATAGTCCTGAAGCTTGCATGCACCATCTTTATCGCAGCTTGTGCACGCTACCCGATGCTCCGACAAAAGCAGTTCCAGCACCGTTTTCCGTATGGCTGCAATCTCATCGTTGTCGGTGCATACTTCCATCCCTTCGGCCACCGGTGTGTTGCACGATATTGTCAGGCCTGGACGGCCCTCTATCTGCACCACACACATCCGGCACGTTCCTGCCGGCTTGAGGCGTGAATCATAGCAGAGGTTGGGGATATCAATCCCAACGCTTTTCGCCGCTTCGAGAATCATTGTTCCTTCTGGGACTGTTACTTCTCTGCCGTCAATTGTAAGGCAAACTTCTTTCATTTTTGAATTGCCCCGTAGTTGTCAGAAGTCAGAAGTCAGATTATCTGTCCTCTGTCTTCTATTCTCTGTCATCTGTTTTCTATAACTGCCTCGAAATCCTGTGGGAAAAGTTCCAATGCTGAGAGTACCGGCAGCGGAAAAGCCTGCCCCATTCCACAAGTGGATGCGGCCACGCACGCTTTGCCGATTTGGCGTAATTGCTCCAAATCCTCAGTTGTTCCCTCGCCTTGAAACACTTTTTCGATAATTTCCCTCATTCGCACAACTCCTATCCGGCACGGCGCACAGCGTCCACAGGATTCGGACCCATAAAACTTCAGCAGTCCTTTGACAATATCAACCGCGCTGCTGCCCTCTTCATAGACTATCACGCCTGCAGTGCCAATTTCACTGCCGGCCTGGCGAATGGCCTGGGTGGTGAGCTTGCATCCCAGAGAAGCCCGAGCAAGAAGCGCACTTGTTCCTCCACCGGGCTGGACCGCTTTTACGGGCCGGCCGCTCGATGTCCCTCGGCCAAATTCATCGATAAACTCTGTTAGCGTTCCTGAACCGACCTCAAGCTCATAAACGCCGCTTTCTTTAACTGCCCCGGATAGTGAAAAAAGCCTCGTTCCAGGCTCACCCTCTACACCGAGCTTGCGATAAGCTTCTACACCATTTGCCAAAATCACCGGCACGTTTGCGATGGTTTCGACGTTATTTACAACCGTTGGTCTTCCAAACAGCCCTTTTTGCGTTGGATACGGCGGCTTCAATCGGCTGGCAGCCCGGCGTGTCTCAAGCGATGAAATAAGTGCAAACTCCTCACCCGTTATGTAAAGTCCTTTACCCTTGACCACCTGCAGATTAACTGAAAACTTTGAGCCTAAAATGCCGTCCCCCAGAAATCCGGCTTTCCTCGCCTCAACAACAAGCTTTTCCCACAACTGGATGGTCTGTTCGTACTCACCATTTATATAAATATAAGTCTGTTTAGCTCCAATCGCATAGGCCGCGATCAGGATTCCTTCGAGCACCATCCAGGGGTCGCCGTCAAGCAGGACCTTGTCCTTGAACGTCCCCAGCTCACCCTCTTCGGCATTACAAATAAAATATTTTGGCCCTTGTTCTTCCCCGGCGGCCATTGCCCACTTTGGTCCCGTTGGGAACCCTGCGCCTCCCCGGCCAACCAGGCCTGCTCGTTTAATCTCCTCAATTACTGACTCAGGTCCCATCGCCAAGGCCCGCTTAAGAGCCACCAGGCCTCCGTCGGCCTCGTATCCCTTCAGATCCAGCGGCTCGTACTTGCCCACTCGACGAGTTAAGAGCTTTGTTTCTTTCATATCAGTCGTCGCACTCCAACCGTACCTTGAAGTCTCTGTATGACGTCAGAGCACCGTAAATTCGAGTCTCCGAAAAACCGGTCCTTGCCGCAACATCGCGGACCACCTCTCGCGGGACGTATCCGAACGCCTCTTGAACCTTGCCCAGAAACATAAATAAATTCTCCGCAGTAACGCCCCCCACATCTTTGACCAGATTTTGATATGTTTCCATTTTGAACTTTTGCATTCGCTTGCTCCTCAATCTGCCTGCTTTGATTTAGGAGACGATTTCAATTCCTGTTTCAGTGATTTTACTGTTATATTTTTTCCTTTTCAAGAATTCTTTTTTTTAAAGACAAGCCAGGAACCCCTTCACCTTTTGATTTCATCATTCCGGGTATTTCTGATTTGGTCAAGAATTTCCCGCCCGCCGGCGGCCAATATTTCTTGTGCGAGTTTCTCGGCGCAAGAATCGGCCTCGTTGATTCGAGAAGTTTTTGAGCGATGGATATACTTCTTACCTTCCACATCAGAGAGCATTGCGTCAATGGTTATGGTATCGCCTGAGATTTGTGAATACACGCCTAAAGGAATACTGCATCCGCCGTGCATAGATGTAAGAATACATCGTTCGGCCTCGACTGTAATCTGAGAGTGTTTATCATTGATTTTCGAGACAAGTTCGGCAAGCTCGGTGTCTGCGGTGCGAATCTGTACGGCCAATGCGCCCTGTGCCG
>JAUWBX010000122.1 GCA_030609625.1 Phycisphaerae bacterium | reverse complement strand
AGCTAAACCTCCAAAAAATATCACTTACAATATTGGCAGACAACGATGTTGCTCGTCATACATACGAAAAATGTGGCTTTACCGTCGAAGGAACTCTGAATCGTTATGTTTACAAAAACGGCCAGTTCAAAGATGTAATATGTATGGGATTGTGCCGAGAGTATTAAATTACCAGCATTTCATTAGTACTTGAACTTCTTTGTGAATTTGAATGGATAATCTCAAGCAGAAAACAATTAACGCTCTGATTTGGCGGGGTATGGAAACCTTTGGTCAGCAGGGGATACGTTTTGTCATTCAGATTGTTCTGGCGAGATTGCTTTTGCCGGAGCAGTTCGGACTTATTGCAATGTTGACTATTTTCATTGCACTGGCACAGGCCTTTATCAATAGCGGTTTTGGGCAGGCACTGGTCCAGAAGAAGAATGCCGACCATACCGATGAGTGTTCGATTTTTTACTTTAATATTTTTGTTTCTTTGATAGCGACCGGCTTTTTGTGGTTAGCGGCGCCATGGATAGCAGCCTTTTATAAGCAGCCTTTGTTAATTCCTTTGACGCGAGTTTTGTCACTGAACCTGATTATAAATGCCTTTGCGCAAATACAGAGAACTGTTCTAACAAAGAAAATTGACTTCAAATCTCAACTGAAAGTTGGCGTTTCAGCTTCACTGTTTTCCGGTGTGGTTGGTGTTGTGATGGCATATAAAGGCTTTGGAGTCTGGGCGCTTGTTGGCCAACAGGTATCGAGAAGCCTTGCGCAAACCATGATTTACTGGTTTGTCAGTGATTGGCGTCCAGCTTTAATCCTGAGTTTCTCTTCTTTGAGGAGCATGTTCAGTTTTGGGTCAAAGCTGCTCTTTTCGGGATTGCTGGAAACTGTTTTTAATAACATTTATCTGGTTGTCATTGGCAAGCTTTTCACCCCCGCGGCTTTGGGATTCTATTCCAGAGCGAAAGGTCTCCAGCAGTTTCCGGTAACGAGCACTACTTCTATTGCCAGTAGTGTTACATTTCCAGTCTTTGCCAGCATTCAGGATGACAGGAGCAGAGTGAAGGTCGGCGTTCAAAAATCCTTGACAACCCTGGTGATGATTATTACCCCGTGCATGCTTGGTTTGGCAGTTGTTGCCAAGCCGTTAGTATCAGTTGTACTGACAGATAAATGGCTGCCGTGTGTGCCTTTCTTACAACTTTTGTGCATCGCCGGTATTCTCTGGCCATTGCATGTTATTAACCTGAACGTCTTGAAGGCTCTCGGACGGTCGGATTTGTTCTTCCGGTTAGAAGTGCTAAAGAAGATTCTGGTCGTTGTCGCCATTGCCGTGACCTACCGCTGGGGCATCCAAGCAATGATCTACGGCCAAATCGGCGTTTCAATCTTGGCTTATTATCTGAACAGCTACTACTCAGGCAAATTGATCAACTATCCGACCAAAGAACAGGTATTCGATTTAGCACCCTATATGGGAATAGCAATGGTAATGGGAATAGGTGTTTATTCTGTTCAATGGTTCCCATTTCCCAACAATCTGGCTCTTTTGGCTTCCCAGGTTCTGGCCGGTATTTCCATTTACGCCATCATAGGCTGGGCTTTCAGAATGCCTGCCTTTGTTGAAGTTATCGATATTTCGAGGAGCAAACTTAAACTGTGCAAAACCCGGCCATGATTTGTGGAGATTCTACATTAGCATGAGTAACAAACCTGAATATAGCATATTTGACCCTGCTAAAATTCCGTGCGAGGAAATCAGCGATTCAAATGCACTCGTCAAAGAACCTTTAGTCAGTGTGAAGATGATTACTTACAATCACGCGCCTTACATTGCCCAAGCGATTGAGGGAGTGCTCCAACAGGAAACCAGTTTCCCGTTTGAACTGATCATTGGTGAGGACTGCTCCACGGATGGAACTCGTGAAATTGTTTTTGAATACCAGAAGAAATACCCAGATATGATCCGCGTGATCACCTCGGACCACAACGTCGGCGCAACGAAGAACAGTTGTCGAACCGAAAGAGCCTGTCGCGGCAAATACATCGCCTACTGCGAAGGAGATGACTACTGGCATCACCCTCTGAAACTGCAAAAGCAGGTAGATTTTCTCGAACATCATCCAGATATTGGTTTAGTATTCTCCGATTATCACCTCCATGTCGTTAGCAAAGGGAAACTTATAAAGAATTATAGAAAAAGAAGAAGACGGGATGTAAAAATCCCAAAAGACAAGACCAAAGTGCTTATAGGGATCTTGCGCTGCAAAAATCCTCCATTAACATGCACCGTTTGTGCAAAAAAGGATTTGATAGATAATATTAAAGTGAACGATAGGAAACTTCATTGTAGCGATTATTTTTTGATGGGAGACACTCAACTCTGGGCGGAAATGTCTCAAATCGCAAAGTTTTATTATATTGAACAAGCTTTGGCTACTCACAATGTACTAGAAGAGTCTGCCACCCACTCAAAGGACAGAAACAAAAGATATGAATTTAGGTGCAACGGTGCAGAAATGGCTATTTACCTGGCAAAGAAATATCAGTTGCCTGAAAACGTGTATGACGCTTTTTTGCGATACTTTGTCAGGAGGGCGCTGATGTATGCTATTTGTTCAGGCGATAAAAAGTATCTCAATAGCTTTAGTAAATATGGTTCAAAGTTTTCTTTATTTAGTAAAATTCTTTTTTTCTGTCATAAACGAACCAGTTTAAGATATTTGGCCATACCTATTGTTGCGTTTAGAGAATATGTGTCAAAATTAAAAGCAGAAACTACGTGTCTATTTAGGCGACTTGTTTATAAAGCACATAGTGATTATAAACAACGATTGTAATAGTAATATCCATGCACTACCACATGATAAACGATTAGACAAATGGCCTAATGAAGGTTTTTACCTTTAGTTCAGGTAATGCTCCGCTTTGAGGAAGATCAGTTTAGGACAATAGAGTGTGAAAAAGAGGAACTCCTGTCTCGAAATGACTACGATGCAGTCTTCCTAATGAGGTGCATTGGGAGGTGGTCAACTTCCAATATCTCGTTGCGAGCTTCTTGGACCAGCGGATAGTATTGTGTAGCTTCATGCACCTTAATTAATGTGAAAAGGCAGGTCAGATAAATGGCTGAGGAAGATAAAATGGCCCCCCTATTATCGGTGGTTATTATAGGTCTGAATGAGGCTGAAAGAATCGGCCAGTGCATTGATAGCGTCAGAACCGCTGTGTCGGATATACCGGATACCGTGATCGTCTATGTTGACTCAGGTTCATCGGATGAGACAGTTTCCATAGCTTTGTCAAAGGACGTTAGAGTCTTTCGATTGGGGAAAGCCCAGGCCCTTTCACCTGCGGCAGGCCGTTATGTCGGCAGTCTGGTAACGAGCGGTCAGTTTATTATGTTCGTGGATGGAGATACTATTGTTGCTCCGGGCTGGATTGAGCCAGCGATTGAGCTGATGATGCGTGATACCTCAATCGTTATGTTTGCCGGCTCGCTTTGCAATGGTCAGCAGAATGCAAAAGTGGCTCCGGCGAAAGTAGAACATTTAGGGGTTATAAGGTCGGTTTATCAAATAGGTGGAGGCCAAGCACCGATAGTATCCCGACAAGCTTTAGACTCTGCCGGCAACTGGAACCCGTTCTTAAGATGCAAGGAGGAAGCAGACTTGGCCATAAGGTTTCGTCACTACATACCGGGCAGCCAGGTGGTTCAATGCAATCAATGTACAGTTAATACTCCTATATATTCGATTCTGTATACCCGAGAGAATATCAGACGCTGGAAAAGAGGGTTCTTCAAAGGGCCGGGCCAGATAATCCGCAATGCCATTGCTCATGGATACTTAAGTAAATCTTGCGAGGTTGCCAAGCCTGTGGTGCTCGCTATAGCCTTACTGGTAGGACTGGCCGTCTCGATAGCTCTGAAGTTGTGGTGGCAATTCTTGCTCTTGTTTTCCGGTACGGCTTTCTTACGAGCAGTTATCACACGGAAGCCTCGTAGGTTAGTCACCGTATTTCACAGCTTACTGCTGGGAATCTGTAGTCTCTGGGAATTTGCGACCGTTCCGGTCAGAACAGCTTCTGACTACAAGCATGATTTCATAGAGATATATGAAGATATCGTCTGACCCAATCGGCGGATGCTGATCTATACAGAGCAGCTCAAAGTGGATGTTGTTGTTTTGACAGTGGCTAATGTATCTCTCTGTCGGCAGTGGAGGTTATATTATGAACGTCACTAATTCAATCCGGGTGACAGAAGGCAAGTGGAGATTATGAGACAACAGTAGGGGCGGGAATCGCGGTATTAGCGTACCTTTGCGCAGACAAAGAAAAGGGCACTATTATGTGTGGGATTTGTGGTATAGTCGATTATTCAGGTTTCTCGATTGAGGAGGATACGTTGTGGCGAATGACGGAAACGCTAAAGCATCGAGGTCCCGATGACAGTGGTGTTGAGCTTTTTGAGTATGTGGGATTGGGGCATAGGCGCTTGAGTATCATCGACCTTACTTCCGCTGGACATCAGCCCATGCTGTCGGAGGACGGCAATTTTGTTTTGGTGTATAACGGCGAACTATACAACTTTCAGGAGCTTCGGCGGCGTCTGGAAGAAGATGGGGTGGTGTTTCGAAGTAGGTCGGACACTGAGGTCGTGCTTAAGGCATACATCCGTTGGGGGACGAATTCTTTTTCGATGTTCAAAGGAATGTTTGCTTTGGCGGTGTGGGACAAAACTGCCCGGCGACTGCACATGGCGCGAGACCGATTCGGGATTAAGTCCCTATACTACTATCCGTTCAAGTCCGGAGTGGTTTTCGGATCGGAGATCAAGTCACTGATTTCTTCAAAGCGGGTGAGGCTGGAGGTGGATTGGGAGGGGCTACACGAGTTTTTGTATTATCAGAATGCACTGGGATCACATACCCTTTTTGGTAAGGTTGCTAAGTTATTACCAGGACACTACTTAACCGTTGGTCGGAAAGGAATTGACGTATCTTCATATTGGTCCGTATCCGACATAGAACCTATTTCGGATAGTTTTGAAGAGGCTACCAGCACGGTTCGTGATAGGTTGGAGGATGCGGTAAAAAGTCATTTGGTCAGCGACGTTCCGGTAGGGATATTCTTGAGCGGGGGCGTTGATTCCTCTGCGGTCACGGCATTTGCTGCGAGGCATTACTGCGGGAAAATCAAGACGTTCTCAGCTGGTTTTGACTTCGACGCTGGTGTTAACGAACTGCCCAAGGCGCGACAGGTGGCAGAACATTTTGGGACGGAGCATGAGGAATTGCATATTCAGGGAAGCAAAATCTCGGACATTATTGAACGGCTGGTACGCTCTCACGATCAGCCTTTTAGCGACGCTGCCAATATTCCGTTGTATCTGCTCTGTGAGCAACTGGAGGGGAGTATTAAGGTTGTTCTTCAGGGCGATGGTGGTGACGAGATATTTGCCGGATACCGTCGATACAATGTACTGTCCTACGAGCGGTTCTGGCGGTGCTTTTCGCGCATGGCACCATACCTTGCTTGGGTGGCGCCACGCGGCCAGAGTTATTATCGAAGGATGCGTTTCTTCAGCGCGATGCGTCAGTCTGACCGTGCGATGCGGATGGCCTTGCTCTTAACGTCGGAAAGCTGTAACCGATCGCCAACACGTGTATTCACCGCTGAAATCCGCAAGAGCCTCTCCCGTTTCGACCCCTTTGCTCGATACAGAGAGATATACGAGAAAGTGAAAGATTTTGATCCTGTTCAGCAAATGCTATATACCGATAGTGTGATTCTTCTGCCTGATACTTATCTCGAAAAGGTGGATAAAGCAACGATGGCGCATGGCATAGAGAGCCGGGTTCCATTTCTCGATGCAGACCTTGCCAGTTACGCGATGGGACTGCCTTCGTCCTATAAAGTCAAGAGGGGGCACAAGAAGTGGATTCTTCGACAAGCTCTTCGTGGGATCGTACCAGATACCTTCCTGGATGCCAGAAAAACCGGTTTTGGTGTCCCTCGTAGCTACTGGTTGCGTGAACCTCTGTCTGATTACATGCGGTCTGTGCTTCTGGACCCCGATACGTTAAGATGGGGCGTTTTTGATCGTAAAGCCCTGGAAAAGTGCATAGACGAACATGTTCACGGGCTGCGGGATAATGCTCTCTTGCTGTACAAGCTGCTTAACTTAGCCTTATGGCATAAATTCTACCTGAGTTGAAAGCAAATCCTTTTTACAAGTAACAATGGGGGTAATGTATTGATTTGTCGGCAGTGGAGGTTGTATTTTGAATGTCACTGATTCAATGCTGGAGAACACGATGAAAGTTCTTTATATGTGCGAATGGACTGGCCGTGGAATACACCCTGCATTCTTGCAGTATGCTCATGGACTACATAAGGCCGGCGCCTGCGTATATCTGGTAACGTCCGGACGAGAATATGACCCCGGCACAATACAGGAAGCGAAAGATTATGATCTCAACATTGTCGAATTGCCTGAATTCTTCGAC
>JAUWBX010000365.1 GCA_030609625.1 Phycisphaerae bacterium | reverse complement strand
GGCCTGCTGGCTCTCATCGGCGTCCTTAAATCGGCGCTTGATATCTTCGGACTGCTCAGCACCCTCATATCTGCCACCGTAAGGGTCAATGCCAAATTCTTTAATCCGGGACAGTTTCTCCTGCCTTTGCTGTTCAAACCTGCTTACATCTTCTGCGTTCACCAAATTAATGTACCTCTTAAACTAAAAGCTATTGATACCCTGCTGCCTCTGAACCAACACTGTCGTCCCGGCTTGAATCAATTTGCTCCTGACAATTAAAAGACCAACCTCCAATTGTGGGTCAGCCGCAAGGGTTTCTTCGACCGTATGTTTTCTCGGCTCATCGTTGACGTAGTCGTGGTCGGCTTGAACGAGCACGTCATTATCCCTTTGTACCTCAATCATCTTTTTAACTTCATCGCTCGTCAATTCAACCTCAACATTCGGCCCAACACCCCAATCATTTCTGCCTTGTTTTTTCATTGCATCCCGGCTTTCAACCCGCTGGTCGGAAGGCAAATGATAATGCGCCATCGTATATTTCAACTGTGCACCTCCGCCGGGATAGCCCGTTATCCCCTGCACACTGCCTTTGCCGTGAGTCCTGGCCCCCACCAGAACCGCCCGCTTATATACTTCATCTGCCAATGCCCCTGCCACAATCTCCGAAGCACTCGCAGAGCCTGAATTTACCAGTATAATAAGTGGATAATTCGGATGTGTTCCCTTCTTGTGTGCCCGCTCATATATCGGCATCCTGCCAAATCCGGGCTGCCGTTTAACTATCCACTCTTTATCAACGAATTTGTCGGCCACAGCAACCGCACTATCTAAAAGCCCGCCGGTATTGAACCGCAAATCCAGAACAAATCCCCTTAACCCCTCTGCTTCCAGCTCGACCAATACCTTCTCCAGGCTCGAAGCGGTTCCTGACGAAAAGCTCGTGAGACGGACATAACCTATCTTGTTCCCCTCATCAATCATATACAGCCATTTACCTGCATCGGTCCTTTGCCAGCCGCGAATCGTCGGAACAATTATCCTGCCTCGGGTTATCGTAATATCTTTGGTTTCTCCCTCGCCGGGCCGTTTTATTGTCAACGTAACTTTTGTACCTTTAGGACCGGTTATCTTGCGAACCGCACAGCTAAGAGTCATATCCTTGGTTTGAACACCGTCCACCTCTTCTATCACGTCTTCCGCATCAAGGCCGGATTTATAAGCCGGCGTATCAGGCAGCAGGCTCGCCACCGTCAATAACCCCTTACGTTTCGAAATCTCTATCCCGATACCAGTAAACTCATTAGTCATCATCTTTTCAAAATCCTGCACCTGCCTGGGCCAGATTATCACCGTATAAGGGTCAAGTGCAGACAGCGCCGCCTCTGCAAACTGCGCAATCACTACTGAACGCGGTAAATCCACAGTCGTATCGTTCAGCTTTAGAACTTTCTCAAAAACCTCCAAAAACTTACGCTTATCAAACCCTTTTGGGCCGTCCGAGGCAGATTTAACTTCATCTAACAGCGCTGCAAGAGACACCGACCAAGCCGCAAGCTTCGTGCTATCAGGCAACAAAAAAGAACCCTGCCCGGAAATCCCGACTAATCGGGATGATAGTTCCAAAGTTTTTTCGTCGAGCACTTCGGTCTCGGTCTTTTTGGAGACGGTATCCTCACTTTGTAAATCCCAACTAAATCGGGATGATGTCCCCACCACCTCTCCCAACAATTCGCACCGCTCGATAGCCTGCCTCGCCATTTGGTTGTAATCAATAATATTGACGTAATACAGGTCTAAGAAAATAATCGTCCGAATAAACATCTCTTTCTTCACACCCCGGAAACGCTCCTCACGGGTTTCACAGGGACTGTCCTCAAAAGATATTGCAATAGCAGCCTTATCCAGGAGCTGGTCGGCATAATCTGAATACCCCTCATTGTCTGTATCTATCGCCCTGAGCCAGGCGTAACAATTCACGTATGCCTCGAGCCATTTACCCGCCATCTCGAACTCAGCGGCCTTATCTATCGCTTTTTGTAAAATCTCTTTTACGGACGAATCAGACAGAAGCTGCTTTTTCTGTGCCTCGTCTGCAAACTCGCACACCTTGTTAATAACTGAAAGCGCATCGACAATATCATTTACATCATTTACGTCATCGATATCTATTTCAGCCTGAAACTTCTCCAGTTCAACCAACTGTTCTTTGTAAGCAGCCTTTCGCGCTGCACGGCGTTTCTCCTCTGTCGCTTCATACTCGGAAATGACATCTACCAGCCGGGTAATAGCCGTACTTTTAGATTTATCGCTTCGCTCAAGGAAATCTCGCGCACCGGCAAAATCTCCTTCGGTAATCTTTGAACAAATCTGTTCAATCAGTACGGCGGACTCGCCCCCAACTGTTACCGGCGCAGACTCTGACGCTGCTGCATTGTTAGATTGGGCCATAAAGCCATAACAGGCAAACAACAAAAACGCTGCAAAACAGCTTACAGAAATCAGATGTCGGAAGTCAGAAGTCAGAAGTCGGAAGTTAGAAGTCCGATTATCTGTCCTCTGCCCTCTGTCCTCTGTCCTCTGTCTTCTGTCCTCTGTCCTCTGTCCTCTGTCCTCTGTCTTTTTCATCACACAACCTCGATTTCTTGAATTTCTTGACAACAAAGCACTTCTCCTTAACAAAATGTACAAGAATAGTAGGGTGGGGCTTGCCCCACCATTCCTCTGACACGCAGAATCTATTGGTGGGCTAAAGCCCACCCTACAAACTTATGCTATTATTCATACACACTCCGCCGCTTTTCCGGCGCAACCCAAAACGCGCAGCTTATGTTTGACCATCTCTCTAATAGCTTCTCTGCCCGGTCCGAGGTACTTACGCGGGTCAAATTCGCTGGGTTCCTCAGAGAAAACCTGCCTGATTTTAGCGGTCAGTGCCAATCGCAAATCCGTATCGATATTGACCTTGCAGATTGCCATCTTTGCCGCCTTGCTCACAGCATCTTCAGGCACACCCATCGCGTTCGGCATATCACCGCCGTACTTATTAATAAGGTCAACGAACTCCTTTAGCACGCTGCTCGAACCGTGCATAACCAGTGGAAAGCCAGGCAGCTTCTCTGCTATTTCCTGTATTACGTCGAAAGCCAGTTTGGGTTCCTTTTTAAACTTGTAGGCACCGTGGCTGGTACCTATGGCCACTGCCAGGGAATCAACCCCTGATTTCTCGACAAATTCCTCAACCTGATTCGGGTCGGCTATATGTTTGCTGATGTCATCGTCGGCCACACCAACAACATCTTCCTCGATACCGCCCAACTGACCCAATTCGGCTTCGACCACTACATCTCTGGCGTGTGCATATTCAACTACCTTCCTGGTAACCGCAATGTTCTCTTCAAACGGCTGCTTCGAAGCATCTATCATCACTGAAGTAAAACCATCATCGACAAATTGCTTGCAGGTCTCAAAATTATCTCCGTGGTCCAGGTTTATCGCGATAGGAATGTCCGGATTTTCCTCGACCACCACATTGATAATCGCCTTTAGATAGCTAATGCTTGCATATTCGCGCGCGCCCCTGGAAACCTGCAGGATAAGCGGGGCCTTTTCTTCAGCCACGGCGCTAATAATACCCTGCGTGATTTCCATATTATTTACATTGAACGCACCAACTGCATAACCGTTCTTGTAAGCCATCTCGAACATCTTTTTGGTATTAACTAACGCCATAACATTCTCCTTT
>JAUWBX010000087.1 GCA_030609625.1 Phycisphaerae bacterium | reverse complement strand
GCATAGAGACGCCGCCAATTAGCGCTGAGGCCTATGGAACGACTACGCGGACCATCGTCGATCAAGTGAGTAAGGCTGTGAACAATGAAGTGGCCTTCCCCTACTCTTGCATGATACGGTTCAAGTTCCCAAAACAAAAAGTGCTGCCTTCTTTTGATCTCATTTGGTACGACGGAGGTATGAAGCCCTTTACTCCAGAGGAATTAGCGGTAGATAATAAATCATTACCGGGCGAAGGAATGATGTTTATAGGTGATAAAGGCAAGATACTGGCGGGTTTCCGTGGTGAAGAGCCACATATTATACCCGAAAAGAAAATGCAGGCTTATGCCGGGGAAAAAGAGGTTCAGCGAGAAGAACGACCAAGAATATCGGACAGTTGGGTAACCTCCATCAAGAACAATGAAGAATCACCAGGCAGCTTCCTGCTGGCAGGTCCTGTTACGGAAACCATCAACCTCGGTGCTGTAGTGTTAAGGGCGGGAAGAAAAGTGGATTATGATACAGAAAGCATGAAAGTAACCAACTTTCAGAAAGCAGATAAATATCTGACCAGGGAATACAGGAAAGGCTGGGAGCTATAGCAGCACTGCCAAAAGATGGCGGAAATATTAAAATTACAAACTTATCTCAGGCAGACCGGCACAGATGTAGAGAGTAACACAACAGCTTGATTTTGCAATACTATGGCCTGTTGGGACCAACAAGAAATGAGTTCTGGAAATAACGAAAGGATAACCATGAAATGGATTAATCGAAGAGAATTCTTAAGCGGTTCAATTGCAACTGGAGCCGGCCTTGGAAGCTTAGTATTGGCTAAAGGCACAGAAGTTAATATTGCACCCGGAACTGTGAAAGATGATATTTCAATTGCTCAATGGGCCCTGGTTCGTGAAATACGAGAGGGCAAGTGGAAGACCCTGGATTTCCCAAGAATTGCCAGGGAGGACTTTGACATCAATGGCATCGAATTCGTCAGCACTCTGTTTGAGTTGCCAACCTACTCCTACCTGCGGAACCTGCGGCGTAATGCCGAGAAGAACGATGTCACAATGGTCCTCATAATGGTGGATGATGAAGGAGAGACATGTGCTCCGAGCAAGGCCGAAAGGGTCCAGACGGCTATCAACCACCGTAAGTGGGTGGATATAGCGAAGTATCTTGGCTGCCATTCCATCAGGACCAATTGCCGCGGCCCGAAGGATGCTCCTAAGAATCAGGCTCTTGAGTGGGCGGTCGATTGCTATAATCTTCTGCTGGAGTATGCTGCACCTGCCGGCATACGTGTGCTGATTGAGAATCATGGCGGGCTGTCAAACGACGCCGATTGGATGGTCTCACTATTCAAGAAGGTTGATAATCCGTATTTCGGCTCATACCCGGACTGGAGAAGTCCCAGCAGAGAATTCGACAACTACGAATATCTGAAAAAGATGCTTCCGTACGCCGGCGGGGTGTCATACAGAAACCAACCTCAGGAGAAACAGACAGCAAGGATGATAAAGCTCTGTCGGGATTCCGGCTACAGAGGCTGGTATGGTATTGAGTCAAGCGGTCGGCAAGAGATTAAACACGGTAAAGAGCTGCTTGAGAAGTACCTCTTGAAACAATAAGGAGTGATAAATCAAAAATAGAATCCTTTCCATTCTGACTGTCACAACCATCTGTGTATCAACGCTTTCAGCGGCAGAATACACAAGCACAGAAGGTCCCTCGGTTGTCAAGATCGTCAAGACCAACGAACGATTTGAACTTCGAGTCAATGGTAAGCCGTTTTTTATCAACGGTGCAGGCGGAGTACGGAATCTGGATGCTCTCGTAAAGGCAGGAGGAAATTCTGTACGTACATGGAGAAGCTCGAAAGCGGATTTAGACAAAGCACAGGAGAAGAGACTGATGGTTTGTATGGGACTCAGTTTAGCATTGCCCAGACATGGTGCTGATTATAAAGACACAGAAATGCTTTACAGACAGCGAGAGAAGATTCGCAAAGAAGTGATGGCGTTGAAGAACCATCCGGCACTTCTGATATGGGGGATTGGCAACGAGGTAGAACATCATGCCAGCAAGGAAGACCGTATCCTCGTATGGAAGGAAATCAACCGGATCGCAGAGATGATCAAACAGATAGACAAGAACCATCCGGTGATAACCGTAATTGCCGGGCTGGGTAATGAGTCCAGTGAGAGTGGTATGAAGCTCAAGGACATTGAAAAGTACTGTCCTGGATTGGATGCCATTGGAATCAACAGCTACGGCGGCCTTCCAAACGTGCCTAATGAGATCAAGAAACAGGGATGGAAAAAACCATATATAATTCCTGAGTTTGGGCCTCGCGGATGGTGGGAGGTGGCTCGAACACCGTGGGGGCTTCCCATTGAAGATACCAGCACACAGAAGGCACTGTTCTACTATCAATCATATTTGGCAGGAATAGCCAATAAATCCAATTGTCTCGGATCGTTTGTGTTCTTGTGGGGAAATAAGCAGGAAAAAACACATACGTGGTTTTGTCTGTTCTTGCCTGATGGAAGTCCTACGGAGATGATTGATGCCATGACACGGGCTTGGACGGGCAGTTGGCCTGACAATAGAGCACCTACGATTGAAGCAAAAGGTATCGAAGTGATATCACACAAAAACGAGCAGCATATCTACAAGACTTTGGAAAAGATAACCTGCAAAATCCATGCGTCAGATCTGGATGGTGACAGAATGACAATAAAATGGGATCTGAGAAAAGATGTATCTGACCACCCCGGCACGGGCGGTGACAGAGAAGACAGAACCCCACCGATAAAAGGAGCAGTAGAATTGGCCGTGAATGCAACTGCAATTATTAACTTACCTCAAGAGGAGGACAACTATCGAATTTTTATATATGTATTCGATCCTTCAGGAAAGGTGGCGACGGCAAATCTGCCAATTAAAGTAGAGGTAGATCCCAAGTAGGTCAGAATGCGCTTGTCGAGGGCCAATGGAACCACTGTACGAAGGCAGAATACACCCGTAAAGTCTCTTTGAAAAAATCATAAATGGGATCGCTTCGATTAATGAAACAACAACAGTTTCAAACCGGGAACTATGTCGTAGGTCCCATCCACCAGGGGTGAATCAGCCACTTGGTAAGTGCTGTCGGGCCCGCCCCAATAGAAAGCTGATATCGGTACGAAGCCAGGCTGCGGTCTTGCCGCTGAAGGGCATTTAAGCAGCTTCTGCCGGTCTTGGTCTTCCCAGTAACTGCGGAGCCCCGCGGCCCATTGACCTCATAATCCAGGTGTAACCCTCGCCGTCACTGAATTTACCATTGTTGTCGTCAACATACATTTTCCAGATCAGAGCCCACTGGTGAAGATTCTATTTGCAAACAACCGCTCTGGCCTGCTTCCTGGCTTGTCTCAACGAGGGAAGAAGGATAGACAGTAACAAAGCAATGACCGCGATAACTACAAGTAATTCAATTAGTGTAAAACCTTTTTTTCTCATTTCAGCGTCAAGACATTTTACTTCACATTTCCCATTTACACGTTTTTAAAACATAACTCACTTCCTCCGGGACCGATCATCTGTAAAAACTTCCGCCTTGTTTGTTTCATGTTTTTTCCTTCTTCAGAAATAGGGAATAAAATTTCTATCATTATCTGGTCGATTGAACTTTTCTGATCCTGTTAAGTTCATCTAATAATTTTTTAGCTATTCCAGGTTTTTTATCATAAAGGTTTACGCTTTCTGACGGGTCGGCGGCCAGATCATAAAGCTGGGGCTTACCCTTTTTTTTGCCTTGAGGAGATGTGTTATCAATATATTTCCAATTATCCCTGCGGAAGGCATGGGTTCCTCTGACATCGGCAGTTACCATTGAAATTCGTTCATGTTTTTTCTTTGATTGCGTAAGCGAAGGCAGGAAGCTAAAACTATCGGGAGCGACATCTTTTGAATTTGGGAGCTTGCCATCGGTAATTTCACATACCGTTGCAAAAATATCGACCAAATTGATCATATCGCTTGAAACAGTGCCTTCTTTCACTTTTCCAGGCCAGGAAACAATAAATGGAACTCTGGTCCCTCCTTCCCAGATAGTATGTTTGTCGCCGCGAAGTTCACCGTTGATCTTCAGGCCATGCTTAATCGCTTGATTTTCCGGCCTGCTGGCATCTTCTTTCCTGGGAATGTCCCCTCCATTATCACTGGAAAAGATCACAATGGTATTCTCCATCAGATTCATGTATTCCAGCGTTTCAAGTATCCTTCCGGTGCTCTGATCCAGGTCCTGGATGAAATCTCCGTAAGGGCCGCAATCGCTCATCCCTCTCATATAATCGGACGGTGTAATTGGATGATGAACTGCGACCGCTGCAAAATACAGGAAGAAAGGTTTCTCATTGCTTTGTTGTTTTAACCATTCAACCGTCTTATCCGTCAAATCCGACATCACATTTTTGTTTTCACGCTGTGGTGCATCGAAACCCATGTATTGAGAACCATAGAAAGATTTGGAATAAGGCTGCACCTTCTTGCTCCTCAAACCGTAGATATGGTCATTTTCAATATATACACCAAAATTATCACCATGGTTTTGCGGTACTCCAAAGTGATAGTCAAATCCCAGATCAAGTGGTCCCGGAGACCATTTTTCGGTAAAGTTATTACGTTTTCCAAGTTCTCCTTCACCGTATCCTAAGTGCCATTTTCCAATCGCTGCGGTATTGTAACCTCGCTCTTTTAGCCAATCGGCAATGGTTACCGTATTTGGATTCGGCAGCAAAGGGTCCTTAATATTTACTACCCCGGATTTAAGCGATGAACGCCATGGATACCGCCCGGTTAAAAAACCATACCGGGTGGGGGAGCATATAGAAGCAGGCGTAGATGCATCTGTAAAACGCATACCTGCATCAGCAATTCGATCAATGTGAGGTGTACGCACCAGGTTTTTATCCGCTCCGTACGAGTTTAAGCTGCTATAGCCAAAATCATCGGCAAGGATAAACACGATATTGGGCCTGGAGCTGCTTTGTGTCGCTTCACCAGCCAGGCGAGCGAATGCACTCTTGGCTGAAAGTTGACTGCTTATGCCTATTGATAAGATGCCGATATTTTTCAAAAAATCTCTTCTATTCATATTTTTCTCCTTTGTAAAAGTTTGAGAGTGGCTGGGATTTAATATCTAAGGAGCTGCTGACAGAACCTCTGTCCAATACCTTCACGAGCATACTAAAATAAACTCATAATTACGAAATAAGCCGTCCTTCAGACTCTAAAGTATAGACTAATCTGACATTACTATTTATACCCCTAAAAAACATAATTCAGTCCTTCTGACATCAATACTCTTATGAAAATCACTTGAACTGTCAAGGATTTCCTGAAACAACCTTTTTGAAACCAGCACCTCTGCCATCTGAAATATCACATACCTTGAATGCCTTATCACTTTGGCACCGATCTTAATCAGTTTTACCCGGAGTGTTGGCAGTGATGACCATTGCTTTACTCTCTTTGGGCTTTTTGCCCAACTTGTGGGGGAATTGGAAGGACTTTATAGAAAACAAATCAGCATCATCTAAACAAGGTCAAATTATTTCACTAATTCGGGTTTTGCCATGTTTGCCTTCAATATAGCTCAGGTGTGTGATGAGCTATCAGATTAGCTTCTTATCGGGCACAAGTTGTCTGGTCAAGACAATCTACCTCATCTCAATTCATCATAAAGATCACTCACGCCTTCGAAAGATGGTAGAAAAAGTATCTAATTAGTATCTGTTGCGGAAAACGAAAATCGACGATGTCACCCCTGCGAAAGCAGGGGTCCAGAGCAAAAAACTGGATTCCCGCTTTCGCGGGAATGACAAATACTGTTTCCGCAACAGGAACTAATTAGGTGCCTGTCATGCGACAAGGAAATGTCCTCTGAGCTTACGAATAACTCATGCTTCGGCTTGAAAAATGGGATTCAGAGACTCCGCCATTTGTTTGACTTTTTCCAAATCCCGTGTCGATATCGGCTTGAAATTCAAGGCCAGATCCAAAGCCATACGAAACAGCGACTCTTCCCCTGGTGGTATAGCAGTTGTTATAGGTTGGCTAAGGGTAAAGTACAGCCCCAACCTTGCCTCTTCCCGTTCAGTAAGAGGTTGATACCAGCACTTCGGGTATTGTTTGTGTGACGGGTCACCCTGTGGCCATTGCTGCCGTGCCAGAGACTTCAGTGCCAGTCTTGCCACTCCTTTGGATTTTGCGGCAGCAATTACTTTGGGGCCGAAATCGCCTTTATAGAATGTGGCGAAATTAATGGGGAATAAGACAGAATCGAAATCATACCGCTCCATGGCAGCGAGAGCTGCTTCCTCAGAATGGGCAGAAAAACCAAGATAACGAATCCGCCCCTGTTTTTTTGCTTCGAGAAATACCTCGATTGCCCCACCTTTGGCAAAAACAGCATCTACATCGTTTTTGACGTCTGTAATTGAGTGAAGCTGATAAAGGTCAAAGTAATCGGTACGTAATCGCTTGAGCGACTCCTTCAACTCTTCTGATGCACCTTCTCGCCTGCGCTGTCCGGTCTTGCATGCCAGAAATACCTTTTTACGATATGGTTCCAGTGCTGGGCCGAGTTTCAACTCCGCGTCGCCGTAAGTCGGTGACACGTCAAAGTAATTCACTCCTTTTTCAAAAGCCTCAGCCACCACACGATTGGCATGCTGCTGCTCCGCACCATCCACCACGATCCCACCGAAACCGATGATTGACAACTTCACACCGGTCTGACCGTACTTTCTCTGTCGAAGTCTTGCGGGGTTTTTGGAGTAGTAATCGCCTTCGAGTTCATCAGCCATTCTTCACATCGGTCTCTCGAGAAGGTTGGTATTCATCACTTTTCCTGTTCCAAGTTTGACCCTCAAAGTCCTTATCTCAAAGCCTCCCAGGGCAACCGGTATTTTTCTATTCATAAAAGGCAAAGACAACACGGTTGTTCTGCTCTTGCCTGTAGGCTCAAAGAGCCTGATAATCAGGTCGTTGTTGCTTTGGGCACGTTTGATGGCGGTAATCTGAATTACGTCATCACTCAAAACTGCTAACCGATTTGGCTTCTTACCTTTTCCCGAAGGAAAGAACGGCACAACGAAGGGCTTTTCGTTTTTCACCAAAGCCTCGCGATCAATTCTCTCAAGTCTTTCTCTGACTCTACCGCCATTAAACCAGAACCTGAACAATCTTTGGCCCTGCTCCATTCTCGGCAGAAAGCGGTCCTGAGGTATATTGGGCCACTGGTCTGCGGCATAAGCAGCAGACCGAAGCAGCGTCAATCGCAGAGTGTCCTTAGAAAAATCTGACCCGTATATGCTGTCGTTTAT
>JAUWBX010000175.1 GCA_030609625.1 Phycisphaerae bacterium | reverse complement strand
GCCAATATTCGAGGCGAGGCCGACACGACAGCCCGAGCTTGAAGGTAATCAAGATATTTTTGCGGTATTTGTTTAGTCTGAGTCGCTGTTTTTGTGCCATCGGCCTTCGGCAGCCACTTGCGGAGTTTTTGCAGCTTTTCTTTAAGGGCTTTGGCATCTTTGAAATACGTATCGAGTTTGCTAATATCGATATTTTCGAGCTTAAAGTCACACGGGTCAAATACGGCAGGCTTTTCCTGGGCATCAGGTTAGGCAATACTGCCCGGCGTCGAGCGCTTCTGGTCGAATTTGACATTGGAGACCTCCACCTGCTCCATCACCAGTTTGCCCAAAGACAAGTTGTACAAACTCGCATCAGCAGCGACTTTCCCTATTGAGACTTGATTGTTTTGAGGATTCTGGGGGTCAGTAACCTGTATTCCCAAGGCTGATACGGAACCTGTCAGGGCAGAGAGATTAAGGTTCTCGAGATTCACTTCGGCTCCATTAGCCCTTGTCATTTTGTTAGAGGCATAATCTTTGATTGTGCTGTCTTTGATTACGGTTGTTGCTATCACTGATGCGGCAAGGACCAGAACGGCCAAAGCGATTCCAGCCTTTCGGATATATTTTGTTTTTCCGGTGAAGAGCGACTTGGCGTCTTTGGTGCGCTTGCCAATCAGCAGCCTGTCTAAGATGCGCACCCAACGATTGGAATACCATTTCTTGAATTTATCAGAGCTTTCTTCGAATTTTAACAACTTACGGCGAAAGCCTATGACAGAGCGTGCCATAAGCAGTCCGGCAAGGCCACCGATAATTGGGCCAAGGACAACGGCACCTGCCACGGAGTACCTATTGAAATCGGTCATTCCTATTAACGGCACTGATTCCAACAAGCGCAATATAAAAGATAGATAACTTTGAATCCAGGCACCTACATGATACAGGACCGGAGCCGCTGCGAAGCAGAGAGACTTGGCTAATGCGCCTGACAAAAGGAAAAGGCCGGTGTGTATATTCAATACCAGCACCACGATTATCAGCACTGTGTGAAGGCCGGACCAGCCCGGGACCAGGCCGAACCAGAAACCCAGCATTATCGACAGGAAGATAATGACAGGGGAAACACCGCCTCGGAGTACCGCTAAAAATTTACGTATGGTTTTTGGAAGAATCATATCTGCACCTCTTTCTGATAAGTAATGTACTCAGTTTTAGCTTCATATCCGCCGGGTGATTATACCACATCAAAAGGAAAGGCGACAACTAAAATTACAGCTTTTTTTCCCAATGTACGCAGGTACTTGCGATGAAATCTCAGTTGACATTTCAGAATCCAGAGGGCACAATGTGCCGGATACCAGGCGACTGTCGTCCGGTCCTTTTTGAACTGTTTAGAATAAAAGGAGAAGAAAATGCAGAGCGTACTACTAAAAACCATTCTGAGTTTGGCAATCATTGCGACAATCGCAGGCTGTGGGCCCGGGGGGAACCTGACGGTCATTGAAAAGCGGCAGGTCGTGATGGACATGGAAAAGGAAACCCTTGAAAGATTGTATAGAGAAGCCCCCCAGACCAAAGAGAAGATTGCGAAGGCCGCCGGCTACGGTACCTTCAGTAATGCCAACGTCAATCTTATTTTCCTGAGCGCCGGAGGCGGTTACGGTGTGGTTGTTGATAATGCAACCGGGAAACGTACCTATATGAAGATGGCATTAGGTGGTATCGGCCTTGGTTTGGGCGCAAAGGACTATCGTGTAGTTATGATATTCAAGGACAAGACCACGCTCGATAAGTTTGTCCGGAGCGGCTGGGATTTTGGTGCTCACGCAGATGCTGCGGCCAAAGCCGGTGAAACCGGTGGTGAGCTGAGCGGTGAGGGAGATATCATTTCCGGGATAGAGGTGTACTCGATGACAGAGTCCGGTCTGGCTTTGCAGGCGACTGTGGCTGGTACCAAATACTGGAAAGATAAAAAACTCAATTGATGGTTGTTTATACCCCTACCCATTGTCAAGACAGAAAACTGTGCTTTCTAAGGTAGATTCATCGCCGTGTATTAAAGCAGTTGGAACGGAGGGAGCCCGTAGGGCGACCGGAGTTCCAACTGCTGCGCCATACACTTCGGCGGGGGTGCCGTAGCCCAATGCCTCATGCAATCTCTCATTATTATAAAACTCAAAATATCGGCCAAGGTTAAACCTGGCCTCAGTTACCGTCTGATAGTCCCGCAGATAAACCTCCTCAACTTTTACTGTTCGCCATAAACGCTCTGAAAAAATATTATCAAACACCCGCCCTTTGCCGTCCATGCTGATTTGAACGCCTGCATCCAGCAATATTTTGGTAAATTCTATAGAGGTAAACTGGCTGCCCTGGTCCGTATTGAAAACCTGAGGCTTGCCAAGGCTCAGAGCCTGCTTCAAAGCATCAATACAAAAATCCGATTCCAGTGTAACCGATACTTCCCAGGATAGAACGTAACGGCTGAACCAGTCCATTACTGCTGTTAGATAAACCCAGCCGCGATACATACGAATATATGTTATATCAGCAGACCAGACCTGATCGGCCCGTTCAATCTGCACATTTTTAAGAAGATACGGATATATCCTGTGCTGCTTGTCCGGCATGCTCAAAGAGCGTTTTCGGCGTGGATAAACGGCTTCTAAGCCCATCTGACGCATCAGCCATCGAACCCTCTTATGATTGACAGAATGGCCCTGACGACGCAACCATGCGGTCATCTTGGCAATTCCGTAAAATGGTGTCTTGATATATTGTTCGTCTAACAATCTCATTAACTGCTCGTTATACTCTGTTTCACCAGAAGGTTTATAATATAAACTGCTCCGATTCAGATCCAGCAATTCGCACTGTCGGTAAATCGGTATCTTTTTATGGCCCGGTTCAACCGCTTTTCGCTTTTGCTCAAGCGTCAAAACCAGCTTTTTTTTTAAGCCAGTCAAGCTCAACTTTCAACTGGCCTATCTGCTGATATAACTGTGCCGTCAATGCCTCTTGATCCTGCTGCTCTTTTGGCCGCCGGCACGAAAATATCTCCGGCAGTGATTCCAGCAATTGCTTTTTCCACTTGGCAATCTGGCTCGGATGAACCTCATACTGGCTGGCCAGTTCAGATAACGTCTTGTCGCCTTTTGCTGCGGCCAAAGCTACTTTTGCCTTGAATGCTGCGCTGTGATTACGTCTTTTGTTTTTCATGAATCTGTCTCCTGATTATGTTATCGTCTCAGGCGACAAATCCACCTTAATCATGCGCCCAGTTTTTGGGGAGTATTATAAAGTTCGTAAGCAAGTAGTGAAACCCAGGTAAGCGGTCGGCCAAATTGCGAAGCACAAGTCATAAGCGACGAGTACGTAAAGCGAGTATAAATACCCAGGCCTTACTTTTCGGTAGAAAAGTACTGGCGTACGCGCTTTACGTATAAGCATTTTTCCTGCGATTGATTTTCATCGAACAACGAACACAAAATATCGAATATCGAAATGAAAATACGAGCCACGAGACAAGAGAATATATTCTAATGAACAAATGTTTTGAATTTTGATTTTTGGTCATTTGAATTTGTTTAGGATTTAGATATTAGAATTTAGGATTTTTCTTCACGCATCTACGATTTCGATAGTTTCGGGGTGGAGACGTTTTAGGTCAGGGAGCTGATTTCGGCCGAGTTTGGCGTCAATCAGAACGGAGCTGTCCTGGTATTGCTCATTTAAGATTTGGCCGTGCGCCCGCAGGAAGCTCTGCACCTTGCCGTTCGATTGGCTGCTGGCAACCCGAAGCAGAAGCTCAGTGCCTTTGTACCTTGCGGCGACCGTTTCATTTAATTTCTCCAGGCCGTAGCCGGTCTTGGCTGATATACATACCGCATCGGGGAAAAGCGTCTGGAGCATCTCAAGGTCGCCGATTCTTCTGACGATATCGACTTTGTTTAACACTTCCAAAATCGGTTTCTGGCCGCAGCCAATCTCTTTGAGAACGTTATTTACAGATTCGATTTGCTTTAGCGTATCGGAATTGGCTACATCTATGATATGCAGGAGCAAATCCGCATTGACGGCCTCTTCGAGCGTCGCCTTGAACGAGGCGACTAATTGATGCGGCAAATTTTTCACAAAACCAATTGTATCGCTGACCACCACATTGGCGCCTCTGGTCGGCGTCCATTTTTTTGTTCGCGTGTCTAACGTTGCAAAGAGCCTGTCCTCGACAAGGACCCCCGCATCGGTAAGTGTGTTCAGGAGCGTACTTTTGCCTGCATTGGTATAGCCGACGAGGCAGATTTTGAACAATCCCTTTCGAGCGTTAATCTCGCGAATCCTGCGCTTGTCGATATTTGCAAGTTCGCGTTTTAGTTCGGTGATTCTCTTGCTGACTAATCGCCGGTCGATTTCCAACTGCTGTTCGCCCGGGCCTCTGGTCCCTATACCGCCGACCGCACCGGCAGCGGTTGCTCCGCCTGCCCCTGCTACGCTGTCTAAGTGCGACCACATACGGGCCAACCGGGGATATGTATATTCCAACTGGGCTAATTCGACCTGGAGTTTAGCCTGTCTGGTCTTTGCCCTGGTGGCGAATATATCCAAAATCAGCTCGCTGCGGTCGAGCACCTTGATTTTGATAATCTCTTCAAGCTCACGGATTTGGCCGGGGGAAAGGTCATTATCAAATACCACAACGTCGGCTTTGAATCGCTTGACTCTGTCGGCAAGCTCGTTGGTTTTACCCTTACCTATGTAGGTGGCGGGATTTATCTTGCGGATTTTTTGCTGAAATCTGTCCACGACAACGGCGCCGGCACTTTCGGCTAAGGCCGTAAGTTCAGCCAAACCGTCCGGCCCATTAGGGACGCGGAAAACAGCGGCGACCAGAATCGCCCGCTCTTTTTTTACTCTCAGAGTCTGACGTAATTTCTCCAACTACAATATACCTCCAAAATTACCGTTTTTTACTCAAACCGCTCGATTTTGAGCCAAACTTTTGCATAAGGACTGGTAAAGAAATTAGGTTTCGTTTTGGCTCCAGCGAGGACAAGGCCGGCAAGGAAGCAAAACGCAGGCCTATGGTTCTCCGTAAGGAGTCCCAAGGACGACAGGCTCACCATCCTGAGCGAAGTCGAAAGACTGGTTGGTAGTCCGAGTTTTGCTGACCCCGTTAGAGGCCCGAAAGGAAAAGGCTCTAACGGGGCTGACACCGCCAGCCGAAGCCAGCCAAAAATAGAAGATAATTTATTTACAAGTCCTAAGTGTTGCCCTGACAAGAGTATAACATAGTCTGTCATTCCTGTGAAGCTTGTGCTCGCCCCTGCTTCCGCAGGGGTAAACTTGTCCCCGCGAAAACGGGGAGTGGGTAACAGGAATCCAAAAACGCGGCAATAGTATGGATTCCCGCTTCGTATGTGTTTAGCCAGACTAACTGAATCAGCAGTTTCTACCGTTAGGTGTCCGCCGCAAGGCGTCCCTTTCGGGACTGCGGACTGACGTAGCACGGCTTTCGGATCCCCGCCGCAACGCGTCCTGTGGACTGACATGGCACGGGCCTTCCAGCCCCACCGCAACGCATCCTGTGGACTGACATGGCACGGCCTTCCAGCCCCGCCGTAAGGCGTCCTGTGGACTGAAACACGGC
>JAUWBX010000238.1 GCA_030609625.1 Phycisphaerae bacterium | reverse complement strand
AATATCGCGATGCAGTTAGGTCGAAAATTGAAATGGGACCCGCAGGCCGAACGCTTCATCAATGACTCGGCAGCCAACAATATGCTCACCCGCGGTATGCGTGCACCCTGGCGATTGTGAAAAATACGATTAGAGAAACATAATACAATGCTGATAAACGGGAGCAGGTATTATGAAAGACAGGAAAATAACAAGGAGAACATTTCTCAAGGGTACGGCGGCAATAGGGTTGCCTTATGTTGTCAGCTCTTCGGCGCTGGGTTTGGCGGGGGCCGTTGCGCCGAGCAATAGAATTGTAATGGGCGCTATCGGTGTGGGCGGGCAGGGCACGCGGCACGTGGGCGGAGGAATCTGGGTCCAGGGCGGAGGCTTTCTCAGTAAACCCGAGGTGCAGTTTGTAGCTGTCTGCGATGTAAACGCCAACAATCGCAATCGTGCCCGTGACATCGTCAACAAACATTATGGCAATAGTGACTGCGCCGGCTATAACGATTTCAGGGAGCTTGTAGCACGGCAGGATATCGATGCGGTATTGGTTGCAACGCCTGACCACTGGCATGTCCTGACATCTATCGCTGCTGTAAAGGCCGGGATGGACATTTACTGTGAGAAGCCGCTCTCTCTTACTATCAGACAGGCCAGAGAAGTAGCTGACACGGTTAAAAGATACGGGCGCATATTTCAAACGGGTACTCAGCAACGTTCGTGGCGGGAATTTCGTTTTGCCTGTGAGCTGATTCGCAACGGATACATCGGTGAAGTAAAATCAATAACAGTCAACGTAGGCGGGCCGCCTCAATGGTCGTGTAATGCGCCTGGGGAACCGGAGCCGAAGTGGCTTGACTGGAATATGTGGTTAGGGCCGGCCCCATGGAGGCCTTATACCTCGAAGATTGCGCCCGGTGGGTGGATGGGCTATCGCGACTATTCCGGCGGTGAAATGACTAACTGGGGGGCGCATATGTTCGATACCGCCCAGTGGGCTATGGGGGCCGACGACAGCGGACCGGTGGAAATTATTCCGCCGGACGGTAAGGATTATAAGGTGCTCACCTATAAATATGCCAACGGCACGATTATGATGCGCGATAAGATTAGCAAAAACGTGCCGGGTGTTTTGTTTACCGGGACCGAAGGTAAAATTGAGGTCAGCCGTGAGCACTTGATAACACAGCCGGAGAGCTTAGTCAGACAAAAAATCGGCCCCGACGAAATACATCTCTATGAAAGCAAGAACCATCCGGACAATTTCCTGCAATGTATTAAAACCCGCAAGAGGCCGGCCAGTGACGCTGAAGTCGGTTGCCGTTCGATTACGGTTTGCCATTTGGGTAATATAGCGTATTGGCTCAAACGGCCGTTAAAGTGGGACCCTGAAAAAGAACGATTCCTGAACGACCCGGAAGCAGATAAAATGATAGCGAGATCCCTACGCACACCCTGGCGGTTGTAGAACCATTATCAAATTCTTAAAAGATTAAGGTGGTGCGAAATATCACACCCTACGTGTCTGTGATTGGCGTTCTATACAGACTGTATAATTATTGTACTATGCCGGTATAAAATGATAAGACCAATTCAACCACACAACCCATTCACAGCGGAGGCCGAGAAACGTTGGAAGGTTATTCCAGAATGGGCACAGCGGGAAATCCTCTGCAACGTATTTTGCAGTAGATGCTTGGGTTCAGTACCCATTGTCCTTGAGAAGGCGGAAATGAGGCGAGACGAACTGGTCCTAATGGGTAAATGCCGGCATTGCGGCAAAGACATCTGCCGTGTTGTTGAACCTGAGAACGAATAGTCAAAGTGATGCGAAATGCTACTCTGCGAGTCAGCCGCCCCAGGGACATAATCGCTGGACGCTTAGACTGTTGGCTGAGAAAATGGTTACGTTGGAAGTTATCGAGCATTGCAGTAAGGATACTGTCCATCGTACACTAAAATTTTTTATTTTTTTTCAAATATTTCCCTTGATGTGGTAGCACGAATTTGGTATTTTTATGCGCAGCAGAATGAACGTGAACTTTGTATGTGGTACGTGCAAAGTTCGATAATTTGTCAACTTTTTTTGGGAGGATGGACTTATGAGAAGCTTTATTGTTTTAACAGCAGTTTTAAGTTTGGTGCTTGCCGCCATTGTGAAAGCTGACCCTACTGTTGCTGAGGTAACTCACTCGGAATTTCAGGCGGTAGATGCCAGTGGTGAACACACGTATAGCGCAACCGATAAGGTTGTTCTCGAAGGGGTTTTGCTGCATAACCCGGCAGATATGTTAGACCCAACGCCTGATGATACTATAACGGAGACTTTTAACATTAGCGGGCAGTGGCAGATATACTTTCAGGGTGAAGGGGACGACCATGCAGGCACGGCTGTCTGGTTAGGACAACTTTATAACAATCTGCCCTGGATTGCGCCTGACGGTGGGTACACAAACGAAGAATTTGTGGCGGAGTTTAGCCGTCTGAACGCCGCTCAATTTAGTCCGGGAGACAGGATACGAGTTACGGGCTATTATCTGTCGTACAATGGGAAATTGAATATAAATGAGCAGCATAATAAAGAACCCGAGCACGATTTTACCATTGAATTGGTAGAGCGAGGTGTCGGCTTGCCTCGGCCGGAAGTTGTTACACTGGACGAGTTAAAAGACGGCGATGACGAGTTCATTTTTGACCCTAATCGGCAAAGTGGCTGTGAGTATTACCAGGGGCGGCTGATAAAAATTGAAGATGTCTATTTCGTGGATGCAAACGACTGGGGTCCGCATGGGGAGTTGGTAATAACCGATGGCATAAAGACGTTGCCCTTGAAATTAGGGCGTGGCAACGGTATTTATGCCGGCTCTGATAATCTGACCGAACCTTTCGACGTCATTGGAATTATGGACCAGGAAAGCCCGTACTTAATCGATGGATATCGATTGTATGTGATGAACTATGACGGAAATGGTTTAGTTTTAGCCGGTCGTGAACACCGTCGGGCAGATAAGCCGGGCGATATTAATTTGGACGGTGTAGTTGACGGCGTTGATTTCGCCGAGTTCGTCGAGGACTGGCTCAAGCAGGAAACTGATGCGGAAAATTTGTAAGAATGGTGGTAGGTTGTGAAGCGTGCTTTTACTCTAATTGAGTTATTGGTGGTTACTTCCATCATTGCATTGTTAATGGGGATTTTGCTTCCTGTAATGGGGCAGGCGCGTCTTCAGGCAAGAGTTGTTGCGGTCAATGCCGAACTGCGTGAGATAGGGATGGCGCTTGAGGCCTATTCATTTGATAATGACGATAAGTACCCACCGACTCGCGTGGACTGTATGCTCGGTGGCCACTTCTATCAGCTTCCTGTTGAGCTGGTCGAGAGTAAATATCTGCCGGCGCCGGGCAGTGATACTTTTATGGCCGCCGGCATAGAGGACAGGTTTAATCGAGGATACACGTATAAGTACAGGTCGGTGGGGACACTAATCTATAACAGAACCTTCGTTGTTAAAGACGGGGCGTATCTTTGGGTTCCGGATGGATTTCCCGACAATGAGAAAGAAGAAGGGGACACGTATGACAATCTGAGAGACTCGCCGGTAAGCTGGGTTCTTTACAGCGAAGGGCCTAAATTTGACCTGGACCGTATGAAAGAATCGAAATATCCCGTGCCGAAGCAAACCTGGTATAGTCCCAAGACTCATAAGGGTGTTATAGTTCGGATGCGGTTGAAGAATGGCTCACAGATAGGTTCGTTTGAGAAGTAGCAAATGAAGGACAAAGTGCTTAGTTACGTATTAGTATTTTCGGCGGCGTGCGGCTTGCTTTCGGCGGGGTGTGAAAACAAGCCCGGCGAGGAAAACCGTGCAGAGATTGCTGTTACCAATTCGTATTTGGGTTGTGTGGTGCGGGAGCTTTGCGGTGATGATACGGAGGTTCTGTGTTTAGCGCCGCCGGGTATGTGTCCGGGGCACTTCGATATTTCGCCATCCCAGGTCAGGCAGCTTTGTGATTGCAGGATACTGCTGCTTTTCGATTTTCAAAAACAGGTTGAGGGGACGTTGTCTCGGTTGAAGGAAAAAGGGCTGAAGACGGCCATAGTGAAGGAGACGGGTGGTTTGTGTGTTCCGGAGACTTACCTTGCAGTCTGCCGGGAGGTTAGTGATATTCTTTCGTCTGAATATCCCGAAAGGAATGCCCGGTATCAACAGAGGTTAGGAGTTATAGAAAATGACATAAAGGATTTGCGGGAGGAGCTTTTAGAGAAAATGCGGCAGGCCGGCATATCATCGGCCAAGGTTCTGGCATCCAACCATCAGGCTGATTTTGTGAGCTGGCTGGGTTTAGAGCCGATAGCGACGTTTGTAGGCAGTGACATTGAAACGGTTGCCGGCATTGAACACTGCATCAAAAAGGCAAAAGGGCAAGATGTACGATTTGTCATAGCGAATAAACAGGAAGGGACGGCGCTAGCGAAGGCGCTGGCTGAGCGACTTGGGGCAAGGGCGGTTGTTTTCAGCAACTTTCCGGAGCTTAGCGGCGGGGCGGGCGGTTTCGATAAACTACTTCGAGCGAACGTAGATGAACTACTTCGAGCGAACGTAGAGGATTCGCTCAAGGTGGCGAGGCGATGATGGGGGAATGTTTAAGTCTTTCTGACGTCGAGGTTCGCTGGAGTGGTCGAACCATACTTGCCGTTGAGGATATACAAATTCGACAGGGAGAGTTTGTTGGTATCATCGGAACCAACGGGGCGGGTAAAACGACTTTGCTGAAAGTCTGCTGCGGCTTGATAAGGCCGACTCGGGGGACGGTCAAGCTTGATGGGCGTGATTTGGCTGAGCTTAGCGCCTGGCGTAAAGCGAATTTGCGAAAGCACATCGGTTATATTCCGCAGGCGGCTGAGTACAATGC
>JAUWBX010000430.1 GCA_030609625.1 Phycisphaerae bacterium | reverse complement strand
TCATAGCATACTGGACCGCGTGACGCCCACACCATCGGGCCTCATTAACATCTACGGGAGACTGGATGCCTGGGAAGCTCCTCTGCAGGTAGCCGAAGGTATCGGCGCGGACGCGCTTTACACCAAGATTGGCTTTTACCTGCCCTGCTAAAAAGTCAGCTAAAGCGCCCGTACCGGACAGTTGTATATTTCCGTGCGCATCGGTTTCCGCCTGCTCGGCAAGTTTCTTCGCCCAGGTAACGCCGTCGGCATCACGGATTCCCTCGCTGGCCGTAACGACACATCGGCCAAGTTTCTTAATGACAGCTTCCACGTCGCTGAGAAATTTGTCCATCGAAATGGGCCTTTCGGGAACATAAACCAGATGAGGACCATCGTCATCCCTTTGCTTACCCAGTACGGTGGCAGCGGTCAAAAAGCCGGCGTGCCTGCCCATAATCACATCGATTTTCACGCCCGGCAAGGCACGGTTGTCCATATCGTCTCCCATCAGTGCACAGGCCTCGAACTTTGCAGCGGTCCCATAGCCGGGACAATGGTCGGTAACCAGCAGGTCGTTATCCACGGTTTTAGGTATGTGAAACGCCCGAATATCAAAGTTTACCTCGTCGGCCACCGTGTTGAGGATATGAGCGGTATTGGCTGAGTCGTTACCGCCGATGTAGAAAAAGTATCTGATATTGCGCTTTTTAAAGACCTCAAGAATCTTCGCACAATATTCTTCGTCCGGCTTGTCCCTGCTGGTGCCGATAGCCGAAGACGGCGAAGCCGCTACCAATTCAAGCGTATCGGCTGACAGCTTCGTCAAATCAATGAAGTCATCTTTGACCATCCCGACCACGGCGTGAATAGCGCCATAGATGTTCTCAATTTCGGGATGTTTGTTCGCTTCTTCGATAACGCCGACCAGAGAGGCATTTATAACCCCTGTCGGCCCGCCTGATTGTCCGACTACTGCATTTGCTTTCGGTGCATCTGCCATTTCACATACTCTCCATCAAAATTTCTTCTGTTACCATCACTGAGAACGAGATTATACAGAAGCCATTCAAAGACACAAGGATAATCGGAAATTGGGTTTGTTTTGGGTTTGTTTTTTTGGGCCGGAAGGCGGTAACATTGTCATAATCCTTTTTTGAAAAAGCATTTACATTCATTTTGGACCTTTAACGAAATTGGGTTTGTTTATTCGGACTGCGAAATCATCTTTTTTTCTGTAATCCTTTGTTATAAGAGAGTTTACATTCATTCTTGCTCTAAGAAAATTGGCTTTGATTGGGTTTGAATTGGGTTTGTTTTTTTGCCCCGCCAGCGGGATAAAATTTTTATAAATCATTGTTATAATATTACTTACGTTCATTTGCAATCCGCCTACGGCGGACAAGATTGGGTTTGTTTTGCATAAAAAGTAGCTGATTTGTAGAGCGTTCTCGACAGATGTAGAAGTGCGAGAGAGTGAAAAGTGAGCTAAATCCGCCGCGACGGATAAAGTGCCTAAAGTGAGCTAAAGTTAGATTCTCGATGCTCATGATTGGTAATTCCCCCTGATTTACTATTTACTATTGACTAAATTTGGCTGGGCCTGCTGGCTCTAAGACCTTGCCACGCTGTGGCTTACGACACGCAACTTTGAAATCTTTCGCCTGCTGGCGGTTTGCGTTAGCTTTCTGGTTAACATAGGCGTATTATAATATACTATCTAACAAAAAGCAATAAAAAAATGATAAAAATACAATTTTTTGGCCGTCTTCAGTAAAAGAAAGCTTGCCTTGAGCGTAGTCGAAGGGTCGAAGGAGGGAACAGAGAAATATAGCCACGAAAAGGCACGAAAAAAACTCCTACGGGGCAGGCGGGCACCTTCAATTTTTCCCTTGTTATCCCTTAGAAAAACTATTTTTTTTGCCTTAAAAATTTGCCAGAATAACCCTTATCTGGTGTACCAAGAGTCATCTCAAAAATTAACTGACAGATTGGCATACCGGGAGTCAACCGGATACTGAACAGCCCATGATTACATAACTCCAACTGGAGATGTCCCTCAAATCCAGCGTGTATTGTTGGTGCAGTAACATGCACAGCTAAACCGAGTCTAGCTAATGAGCTTTTTCCCTCAACCCTTGCAGCTATTTTTGAATGATTTAGCAGGACAATCTTTTCGTGTGTCCACGCCAGAATAAAAGCATTAGGTGCTAATACATAACCTTTATTAGTTAGAATTTTCTTCTTGGTATATTTGTCCCGAAACTCAGCATACTTAAATTTTGGTCCTGGCTCAATGACTTCACCTCTGGTTTTATCAATTTGATTAAAATCCCACACTCGAAACTGCTTTGCTAAAGTTAGATCAACAGAAGTGGAACTATACCGAATTGCGATTGGCTTCGGGTCTATAATAATTTGTCGGTTAGCTAAAAATACTTGTATTTCGCGGTCTGTTAGTATCATTCTATTCAGGGAGTATTTGGTTTTTATTAATCCAAACTCTCCAATCTCCCGAAGATGTCTCTTGAGGCAATTCAATTAAAACATTGTTATTATCTCTGGCCACCTCGGCTACTAAAACATGATTGGAACCAGTTTGGGTAGCGCTTAAAATAACTTCAGCGCTAACTCCTCCTGCTGTTGTAATATAAGCAACACGCTCAGACCCAATAGCCCCCCGCACAATTTTTGCTTTTACTCTGCTCATTAAAACTCCTTTTCTTTTATAGTCCTTTATATCACAAGTCAGTAACAATCCAATTGTTTCCTCAATTTACCAAACTTGATGCATGCATTGCTATTTTACGTCTATCTATATAATACCATAACCCTCAACTGTCGTCAAAGCATTTTATTAACGATATAGGTTGCGATATTTCGCACCACTTACCCTTGCGGCTTCGGCCTGCTTTTTCTTCTTTGCACTGACCACTGGTTATGAACGAAGCCTAAAATAGAAAACGCGCCTGATAATTTTAATTATTTTATTTAGGATTGTGCACGAAATAACTTCCCGATTTGAGTTGTTATGATGATCAATAAGAATTTAAGTAATTCAGCGGTAATAGACGATTTCCAAGATAGAGATGAAATAATT
>JAUWBX010000212.1 GCA_030609625.1 Phycisphaerae bacterium | reverse complement strand
CTTCTATTTTTCTCACCGACCCAAGTTCTTTTCTGTTATCATCAATAATTCCGCTGATAGAGTATCTAAGGGCTTTTTTAGCTGTTCTTGCCATACGAATGATTTCACGTTTCGTTTGCTCTAATGCTATCACCGGTGTATTAAGCAGGTGCTTTTCCAGCACGACAGGCTTCTGTGCCAATTCTTCCTCCGTGACCGGCAGAATCTTCATAACGACTGTTTCCAGCCAGTGCATAATTGGCAGAAATAGAATCGTATTAAATACGTTAAACGTACTGTGCGCAACAGCTATATGGACCATAATCGTACTTTGTGAGAGCTTGAATGGCGTGACCCATTCGACAATATTGCCGAACCATCCTCCCCAAATAAGAAGCAGAACATAAAGCACTCCTATAAAGTTGAACATCGTATGCCCAATCGCCACCCGCTTCGAATTTCGTGATGCCCGAATTGCCGCCAACCATGCTGTAATCGTTGTGCCGATGTTATCACCCAGAATAAATGGTATGGTAACCCGCAGCACTAAATGCCAATCGCCCGTTCCGAAAGCCCCTTGTAAAGCTAACATCTGAATCATTGCAATTGACGCCGAGCTGCTTTGCAACAGCATTGTTATCACCGTTCCGGCCAGGACTGCCAAAAGGGGATTACGTCCCACCCATATCAGAGCCTCCTGTACATTCTGATTGTCTCCCAGAGGCCCGAACCCCTCTTTCATAAAATGTATGCCCGTAAACAAAATCCCAAAGCCCAGAAGTACCTGGCCTATGCTTTTTGTCTTTTGGGTCTTTCCCATAATATTAATCAGCAATCCAACTCCTATAGCCGGCAGCGCGTAATTGGTTATCTTAAAAAGTGCAAACGCCGAAACCAACCACGCCGTAAACGTTGTCCCCACGTTTGCACCAAGGACAACGCATAACGCCTGCTTTAAAGTCAAAAGCCCGGCGTTTACGAACCCAACCGTCATCACAGTAGTAGCGGAACTTGACTGAATCAGACATGTTGTCAACGCTCCAACGAGAACGGCGATAACCCGATGTTTTGTCAGCGCTTCGAGAAGGTCTTTGAGTTTCCGTCCTGCAACCTTCTTTAAGCCATCTGACATCAAGCCCATACCGAACAGAAACAGACCCAACCCACCTACCGTCCCGAAAATCATCTCTTTGACCATACTGTTCCCTTGCATCGTATTGTGTATTATATCACGCACCGATTGCGCGGTAATTTTGTCTGTTTTTGTTTAAGCGGTCAAGTAAAAAACGTAAAGCGAAGAATTAAAAACAGTTTCGCTTATGCAAGGCCGCGCAGGATTTCTACTCCCTGCTCAATCTTGTCGTCGCTGGTCGCGTAACTTATCCTGAAGTGCGTGTCTTTCTCGCTGAACACGTTTCCTGGTATGACCAGCACGTTGTTGGCAATGGCCTTTTCTACGAAATTGCTTCCCGACCCACCTGGCGCTTTAACGAACGCATAAAATGCTCCGCCCGGCTTAACAAGCTCGAACTTGTCCTTCAACCCATCATAGAGAAGATCCCTTTTCCTTCTGTACGCATCAACCAAATCGCTTATCTCGTAATCCAGAGCTGCGATAGCCGCCTTCTGGAGAGGCGCGGGCGCACAGACAAACGTATATTGCTGTATCTTGGTCATCTCTTCGATTACGTTTTTAAGAGACTCGCCGGCCGCAATGTAAGCCAGCCGCCAGCCGGTCATCGCATAAGATTTGCTGAAACCACGCAGCAAAAGGGTCTTCTCGAAGTAATTAGCTATACTTGGGCACTGGCCGTCGTAGCAGAACCTCTCGTATATCTCATCGGTCATAATGAGTATATCTTTTTCCGCTGCAATCTCGGCTAATGCCTTTATCTGCTGCTCTGAATATACCACGCCGGTCGGGTTACAGGGCGAATTGAGAATAATCATCTTGGTTTTGCTTGTTATCGCATCGGCTATTTTTTCAATCGGCAGCTCAAAATCCGGATAACTATCCACGAAGATACATCTGCCCCCTAACATATTGATTATGTGCTTGTAGATTACGAAGTATGGGTCAGGTATAATCACTTCATCATCGGGATTGATAAGCGCCAAAAATGCCAACAACAGCCCCCCGCTGACGCCACTGGTTATCAGTATTTCCGGCTCCGACCAGCCGAATTCGTTTTTTATTTGTTCAGCGATTCTTTTTTTCAGGATAGCGTCGCCTGCCGTTTGTGAATATTTATTTTGTCCCGCTTTGATTGCCTTTATCGCTTCTTCTTTTAATGGTTCCGGAACATCGAAATCCGGCTGACCTATCGAAAAATCAATCGGGTCTTTCAGCGACGCCGCCAGCGCAAAGACCTTCCGTATCCCACTTGCGTCGATTTTACTTGTTCTATCTGCAATTATCTTTTCCATTTGTCGGTATCATAGTCAAATCTTCTGAATAATCAATCGGAAATTAATTTGTCATTTCGAGCGCAGCCTGTCCTGGGCACAGCCGAAGGGTCGAGAAATCTATTGAAATGTCATTGCGAGCATCACGAAGTGGTGCGCGGCAATCTCTATTTAGCCCCCAGCACTGTTGGGGTTTCTTTCCCCCAAATTTATTTGGCGATTATCTTTGTATTTAATTGTCGTTTATATTAAACACCGCCTTGCGCACAGAGAAACAATCGTCCCCCGAAAAAAGCAGATAGCAGGTTTTGTCATCGCTGCTCATCCACTTCGTTGGCAAAGAGCTTGTCTCCCCCGGGCCGACATCCCATTGTTCCGTGTAGAACACAGTTGTCCACGGCCCCCACGGTTCAGGAGCGTCGAAAATCCCTAATCCCCCTTTTAATCGCATATCATCCTTACCGTAGATGGTCTGACACCACAGATACCTTTTCAAACCGGCGTTGTAACTGATACCCGAACGATAACATCTTCTGGGGTTAATAAACACAGCCCCCCTACCGAGAATATTTTTTGTCCATATCGGCTTACCTGAATCATCAAGGCTCTTGAAGAATTCATAAGCATCGCGATTAAGTATTTGTTCTTTAGGCACTCGTACCATTACCATCCTGTCAGCCGGCTCGTATGCACTATCACTATCGTGCGAGTAGAGGTAAACGAAATTATCTCGCGCACCGGCGTAATTCCTGCCGAAGTTCAAAAATGTAGGAGCACCAAAACTCGTTGTAAATTTCCAATCGCACCACTTCCAGTTCTTGCCGTGGCCATCCGACCAGGCTACTTGCGAATTGCCGGTGTTTCTGACTAACATATAAAGCACGCCATCGACGCACAGAATCCCGCTGGCCTTCGCACCTTTAGCCCCCTGCCCTGTTCGTTCGCCGCTGTCAGTGCGAATGTTGAATCCCCGAAAATCAGGTGGCGACCCGACAATTTTTGCAATGCCGAGACTCAGCTTCTTTTTAGTTTTAGGCTCAAATCCCCAGCCGTCTCCATAAGCTGTGTACTGATTATCATCATCCGCCCAGGTAATCGGCCAGTTATCGCTGCCGGATGCCCGCCGAATAATCGTATCGGCCGGCGCCCATTCGATACCCTTTATCACAGGACTTGGCGGATATGGTGCAGCCCCCCTACCGCCCTTTTTCGTTGCTGACAGCACGATTGGTTCAATGAATGGTTCGATTGACTTGTAGTCTGCATTGCCTGCTTTGTTGAGCGATTTACCTGCTCTCGCTGCCACGATATCGAGGCTCGGTATCACCACAATCAAGCTGTCATAAAGTCCCCACGACCAGTAGGTATCTCTCGGCACTCTGGCCATAGTCCCATCGGCGTTGTTCCACCACAACAGCCCATAGTGGTCCGAGGCATTGAAGTAGCTTTCCAGTTTGACTACCGGCAGTCCCCGCACAGTTCGAGGTACGATTCGCACCATATCGACAAACCACGAGGGAATGATTTGCTTACCCTGCCAGCGACCGCGCTGTAGATAGAGGTACCCGAGCCGCGCCATCGCATCGACGTTGGCACTAATACCTGAGCCGAACTCCCGCCTCTTTATACCGTTAATCTCTTTTGGCCGATAGGCGTTGTTCCGCCACGTTAAATCAGATGTACTTATCCCAATCGGGCCAAAGACACGCTCGAACATCAGCTTATTAAGGTCCTGTCCATAAGCTAATGTAACACATTCAGCCAACCAGTTCGGCCCCCCATCGCTGTATGACCATTTTGTCCCCGGCTCGAACATCAGTTTGGTATATCCACCGTTTTTATCGAAACCTGCGGTCTGGGTCGCGAGGTGAAATAGCGTTATCTTATCGACCCAGCCGGTCTCAATATTCGACTCAGGCTGAATACCAAAGCTTGGATGATATTTTTTGGCCTGGTCTCTCAAACTGTTGATTTTCCCGTCTTTCAGCGCCAGACCCACTGCGGTAATGCCAATTGCTTTTGTTGTTGACTTAAGGTCGTATCGCTGAGTTTGGTCACCCCACTGCATAACGCACCGACCGTAGCGAGTGACACAGCCCGAACCACTGCCGGTGAGCGCATAGTCACGGGCCTTTCGCAATATGGCCGCATCCATCCCCATCTCTTCCGGCCTGGCCTGCTCCCACTTACGTCCTGGCCAAACGGCCCCCCTATTATTTTCACTGGCACCGTATGCAGACCCGACAATCCCTCCAACCAATACGATGATGATTAGCGTTTTTCTACCCATTGACCCTTTCATAACGATAAGCAAGTCCTCAATAATCATTCATCATTAGTCAATAGACAATATTGGAACGAAGTGTAAATCCCGACACCTCGGGAGTCAATAATAAATTAGTACCCCCCCTGCCCTGCCGACCTTCTCTGATGAGATGTGAAATGTGAAAGACAAAATGTTAAATACGATATACAACGTACGACATACGATATACGAAATACGCAATACGATATTAATTTTCTTTTCCTTCGGCTTTTGGTGTTTCGGCTTCGGCTGCTGCTTCTTCAGTTACAGCTTCTTTAGCGGGAGCTTCTTTTCGGCCGGCGTGACTCTTGCGATGAGCAACCTTCGGCAGACCCAGTAAAGAATCACTCTCAGACCATCGCTCTTCATCTTTTAACTTTTCGATACGTTCAGCACGTGTCAGAACGTTTCGGTGCCGGCTCAAGGCGCCTTTGATTTTTAAAGAACGATCAATAGACATTCAATATTTCTCCTAAAAAACTACTTTTCTTTACTTTACTAACTTGCC
>JAUWBX010000231.1 GCA_030609625.1 Phycisphaerae bacterium | reverse complement strand
GGGCTTTGCTTATGCACACAAGGATAAAGACCTTTATGTGAACCTGTTTATAGGCGGCAATGCCGTTATCGAAACGGCCGGCAATAAGGTAAAGATTACCCAGCAGACACATTATCCATGGAGGGGCGATGTCAGGATAACCGTCGAGCCGGAACAGGAAGATACCTTCGCGGTCTTTGTCCGCATCCCGGGCTGGGCTCAGAATCAACCTATACCCAGCGACCTTTACAAGTTTGTTAAAAGAATATCCGAGCAGGCCTCAGTAAAAGTGAACGGAAAATCGGTCCCAGTTGTACTGAACAAAGGCTATGCACAAATCGAACGTAAATGGCAAAAGGGTGATACTATCGAAGTGAATCTGCCCATGCCCGTCCGCCGGGTCTTCTCACATCCGAACCTACTGACCAACGAAGGCAAAGTGGCTCTTCAACGTGGGCCTGTGGTTTACTGCCTGGAAGGACCCGACAATGATGGTAAGGTGCTGGATATGTATATTCCGGACAATGCCGAACTTAACACTGAAGTCAGGCCGGACCTGTTCAATGGTGTTGTTACCATTACCGGCCAGGCCAGGACCTCCAAACGTACCCTTGACGGCCGAGTCATACCGGATTCGGAAAAGCCATTTGTCGCGATTCCGTATTATGCATGGGCACATCGCGGAAGGGCACGTATGACCGTCTGGCCAGCCCGCAAGCCTGAAGCCGCCAGGTCCAGGCCGGCCGATACGCTTACCTATATAAGCAAGACAACCGCCTCATTTGTACACGTCTCTCTCGATGCAATCAAGGACCAGATACTGCCTGTAAACTCGGCCGACTCGTCCAGTCTGCAGCTTGATTTCTGGCCGCACAAGGACTTGACCGAATGGGTACAGTTCGAATGGGACAAAAAGCATAAGATTTCCAGCGTGAAGGTTTATTGGTTCGACGATACTGGTAGAGGGGCTTGTCACCTGCCTGAATCCTGGAAGATTCTTTACCGTGATACCCAGGGGCAATTCAAGCCGGTGGAGAATACGAATCCTTATCCAATAGAGAAGGACGCATTCAATAAAGTCGATCTTAAACCTGTAAATACCGACTGTATAAAGATCGAAATTCGGCTTCAAAAAGACTGGGCTGCGGGCATACAGGAAGTGGTGATCGAGTAACAATTATCGCAGAAAGTATGAGGATTAAGAATGATAGAATGCAGATTGATAAAAAGTCTAACGTGTCCTGCTCAAAAATTCGAACTTGTTTAATTTCAACGATTTATGTAAACTTCCTGAATAACGATTAAGGATTAATTCTATAGGAATATTCGGGAGGAAGCACGCTTGTCAAGGGCCAATACCGGTGTTATAAGGATTACGGTATAAAATAGAAGATTGTATTTCATCATAATACCATTAACAGCCAAAGCAGATTCTTAACGCTGTTTGCTCCTGAAAAAATTAGTTATTGATGGTCCTTAAGAATATTCCGACAGCGACGTTGATGAGCTATCGCCCAAGTCTCTGCCGCCGGTGCAGTCTTTCTGTTCACTCGAAGCGGAGAGCCTGATAGTAACCGCTCTCAAGAAGGCCGAGGCCGGCAGGAGTATTGTGTTGCGTGTATTTGAAACCGACGGCCGCGAGGCTCGTACCTCGGTCGAGTTCCTTGGCCGTAAGTGCGGGGTCCGGGCAGTCAATCTCCTCGAAGAAGAGACCGGCGCAGTTGACGAGGTAGTGTGGCGTCTGAAACGTGCATATAAAGACAAAGAGTCTGCCGAAGAGCTCAGCTACAACCCTTCAATATCCATCCAGGTCGGCCTGAAAACATTCACCACTTGGCTAAGACAGAGTAGCTAAAAAAAACAATGTCGTTGCATGCAAAATGCTACGAAGATTCATCGAATCTCGAAAGTTAACGTCGCGGTGTAGTGTAATTCGTTGCATTTGTCTTTCAAGTCTTCACCGGCAGACTGCCTTTTTTCTGCCTTAATAAGCCAAGGACCCCAATGTGTAAGACGGATGTGGGCGATACCTTTGCTGTCCGCTGTGGTGGCCAAAGCATAGTCGTCTTTGGTGGAGAACCCTGCATAGGTCGCATAGACCTTGCAGAAACTTGCAGGCTTACCGTCAAATAGAACCTTAACAGGCAAAAAGTGTCCTCCACAGCCGTGAAGTTTATAAGGATTTTCCAAAGGAACAATCTCGATTTTGTCCCCTAACGGCTTGGCGAAGGCATTGTCAGATGTGTCTCCGACTGTCAGAAGCGCTTTAGCGTACTGCTCATAATAAAGGCTCAGTATCACTCCATTGAGGCCTGTCTTGGGTCCCAATTTATGCTTGACCTGACCTTTTTCAATATGCATGGTGTAATATCCGGGCTTCAGGGCCGCCGAAACAATGTATGGGCCGGGCTTCTCAAATTTAACGGCCGTGGCCAGGAACCCACCAGGATTCGGTTCCAAATCCTTCTTATAGTGATTTTCATTCAACAAACAAAATGTACTGAGCATTTTTTTGGGCATAAAATCATCCACAGGATAATGGTGTCCGAACCCAAAATAGACAATCGTCTGAGCGATATACTCCTCACCCTTTTCTTCTTCTTTGCTCTGACTATGGCCGGGGACGGGCTGCATCGTGTAATCAACAACATTAATCCACGTCGTATGCGCATCAGCCAACCCGGAAATAAGTACACAAAGACCCAAACCCATAGCTGCTATAAAAAATTTCTTATTTGTGTTCATTTCTTTTTCTCCATTAAAAAATGTTCTAACTTTTCGCTATAACCATTCCTGTAACGGTCATCAGCACTCTACTTTGATTTGTAAAATCATTTTCTATATCCCGGCCCCCAAAACTGAGACTTTTCTGTGGACGAAGGCAGCGTCAAATCAGGCCAAAACATTCCTGTCTTTTCGCCGTTAGGCGGGGACACCGGCTCAGACCTGCGCCCTTTAATATTACCCACATGGCCGTCAACAAATACAACGTTCATCGAACCATTATGGTAGAACCCGCTTGTCATACGATGATGCGAAGGATGTGAAATACTCAAGCCATATTTTGCAGCTCTGGGATGTTCTGCATCATAGATTTGGCCGGAATAACTGGTCTCGACCATAAGCATACAAGCCGAAGGCATCTGCACCTGATGAGTTTTGAAATGGCCTGCAGGTCCCAGTTTTGCTTCGGGAGTACCAGGACGCATTCCTCTTGACGGCTTTGCCTTGGCATAATAGCCATTCAAAGCGAAACTGGTTAAAGGCACCCCATGTGGATAGTTGCCGTATCCCAATGGGTATGGGTCTTTATCTTCTGGACAAAACCAAAGCTCCGCCTTGTCGAAATCTTTATCGAGCTGCTCACCTATATAAGGCAGCAATTCAAAATTCCACACAGATTGGCCATCCACCGCCAGCATTGGGCGTTTTGCCGTTATAATCCAGCCATCCCAATCTATAGCATATAATTCGAAGGCAATATCTATCTGCCGCATTTGTGAGGCGCATTTAATCTTCTTCGCTGCCTTTCGAGCACGGCTAAGAGCCGGCAGCAAGATGCCCATCAGCAAAGAAACGATACTTATAACCACAAGCAGCTCAATCAATGTAAAAGCAGTACTCCACCGGCGAGTTAAACGACGGCTATACAACTTGCCATTATCTTTATGAGCTTTTGTCTTCATAAACTTTTCTCCTTGACTGATTTACCATACTCATCCTAAATTATTTTAAGGTATCTTCCCTTTGAGCCAGTTGTCACAAAACAGGATAATATCCGCGAAATCCACCAGCCCATCGACATTCAAATCGGCTGTAAGTAATCCACTGCTTTTTCCCCATTGCTGCGCAAATAATGTGAAGTCCACAAAATCCACATTGCCGTTATCATCAAGGTCGCCCAGATATTTGCTGACCCGTACATCAAGTGTCGGAGGGATAGGCACATAATCGGGGTCACCGCTTAGATTCTGTTGAGCACCCATCGAAAGATATACCGACTCGCCGTCCTGCGATGCTCTTATCGTCAAACCTATCCATTCAAGATTTGAATTAGCATCCATTATTTGACGTATTTCTTCGGTAAAGTCCATCTCATAGAACTGCGTTCCGTAAATCCAGATGTACCAGGTTGTCAACGGTTGCAACCCCGGTCCCCATGGGCCGTCATCCACTCTTATATCAATCTCCTTTTCTGTGTTAGAGTCGCCGTCGAATTCATCCTGCAAATCGCTTATGTCCATCACTTTATTAGGGTCATGAGGATCCGGTGGATGACGCCAATACTCCTGTTTCTGGGCGCCGAAAATGCTCACATATAGTTTCGTAGGGGCCTGCAAATAATCAGCACCACCACCCCAGTTCCTCACACAATCGATACTCCATCGAAACTTACAGTCAAGAATTGCCCCTGCTTTGTCATTAACTGCCTTTATCTTTGAAAGATTAATCAGCGTCGTCATGCGTGTATCACGCTGGTCGCAGGGAAATTCGTTGGGGTTGGTACCGCTTACACCAAGCGACTGATAAGTGGGAGGGCCTCCTGGTCCCCTGTAGAGCGTCGAGTAACAGCCATCGACGTTACCATCAATAGGCCAGTCCGGCTGATAATCGGAATGACCGCTGGCACCGTCAAATGCGCAAAGATAAATCGCATCCTCCACCCAAGTAGTAGCGAAACAAGGGTCAGGATAACACGGATCCTGCTGCCAGAAGTCACAATTTGTGTCGTATTTATTCCAGGAACGGCCAGTGTTAGGGTCTTTCTTTCGTATTTCCGTGTACAGTGACAGACTGTCGGCAAAGCAAATGCCTGCCAATAAAGGCAATATGACCAAAGTTAAAGCTACATTTCTACGAATTTTCATAAGACCGCCCTTTCATATTTTTTCTATCGTTTTTTCCCTTTCAAAGAGTTTTCAAAAATTACTTTCAGTTAAGTACATTTACTTTTTGCTTCTACCCAGGTACATCTTCAGATTGCCGCCACAAATTTGTATTAGACCATCATTAATTACTTCCTTTCT
>JAUWBX010000244.1 GCA_030609625.1 Phycisphaerae bacterium | reverse complement strand
AGTGGGAGCCAACGGCCAACTCTCGCGGTATCCATTTGCGGCTGTGACTGCTGATAATCAGGGGTACGCCCTGGGTATCGACATGGCTCGGCCGGCCTTTTTTCGTGCGGGTTACAACTGCGGAACTGGTGAATTGTTTCTTGCCTATGACATTGGCCTTGCGCCCGAAAAGCCTACTGCCCACCTGATATTCTGTCAGTTCAATTTCAATCCGAAATGGCGATTTCGTGCCGCTCTGGCCCGGTATTATGAAATCTTCGGCGATTACTTCCGCTGCCGTACACCTCAGCAGGGTCTCTGGATGCCTTTTGCCAAAATCAGCAACGTCAAGGGCTGGCAGAACTTCGGTTTCAAGTTCAAGGAAGGTAATAATGAAACAGGGTGGGACGATGAGCACAATATCATTACCTTCCGCTACACCGAGCCGATGACCTGGTGGATGCGTATGCCCAAAGAAATGCCCCGAACGCTAAAGGCTGCCTTGGGCCATGCCCGGTACCTCGCTGAGGAAAAGTCAGACCCTCGTGCCAAAGCATTTTTCACGAGCGGCTATCACGATGAAACCGGACATTTTTCTGCGCGATTGCTTAACAGGCCCTGGTGTGACGGCGCGGTTTGGAGCATTAACTCTATGCCCGGTATTCAGGGTGAAATCACAGAGTTTAAAAACAAGTGGAACGCGAAACTTCGAGAAGACCTTTACGGAGCAAAACGCAGGGCCGACCTTGATGGAGAGTATATCGATTCGAGCGAAGGCTATGTAACCGACGAACTAAACTTTCGCCGCGACCATTTCGCAGCGGCTCAAACACCTCTTACATTCTCACTTGAGGGCTGTAAGGTCGGCATCTTCCGGGGCCTGACGGCGTTTGAATATATTCGTGCTATTGCCGGCGATATTCATCGTATGGACAAGCTTATGATGGCCAACTCCACTCCCATCCGCTTATGCTGGCTTGCACCGGAGCTGGATGTAATGGGCACTGAAACAAACTGGAATTCCGGCCGAACATGGCGACCGATGTCGGACAGCGACCTGCTTTATCGTCGGGCACTGTGCAAAGGCAAACCCTATTGCTTCCTGATGAACACACGTTTCGAAGAGTTCTCCCATGAACTTGTTGAAAAATATATGAAGCGTTGTCTTGCTTATGGCATGTTTCCTGGTTTTTTCAGCCACAATGCTTCACAGGGCCATTATTTCACACGACCCGAACTCTATGAAAGGGATCGAAACCTCTTCAAAAAGTATGTTCCACTGTGCAAGCTGGTGGCCGAAGCGGGCTGGGAACCGATTACCCTCGCTCGCTCGAGCCACGAGCGCGTCTATGTCGAGCGATTCGGGAGCCAATACCTCACGGTTTTCAACGACGGGGTCAAGCGCTGTACTGTAACCATCACTATAGAAGGCAAAACACCGGCAGCGGGACGAGAGTTAGTGTATGGCCAAAAGCTCAACTGGTGTAACGGACAAACCACCCTTACACTTGCCGGCGAGGATGTTGCCGTTATTGAAATGAAGTGATTCAGAACGTTTACCAATCATATTCAATTTCGAATCGCAGCTTATGTTGGGCTTATTCTATGTAAATCCATTTTTATTTGGAAGGCCGGCCCGATTTAAGATTTGGCTTTACTGCTTCAAGAGATTGGAGGTGTTTTTGGATTTTCATTGCCAGGGTGTTCTGTTTTGCCGTATTGGCAAGGGAAAGAGCTTTTTGGGCGTTCTCGATGGCTTGTTGGAATTGACCGGCAGAGGCACAGGCAATGGATAACGTGTACAAAGTCGCAGGCTGTTTGAAATTAGTAAGCTCGCAGGCCCGCCTGGCCAACTCAATCGCCTTTTTGGGGTCCCGCAGATTTTTGTCCGAAGTCGTAGCAAAAATCCGGGCCATAGTGTTTAGCGTATGCGGCTGGTACGGGTCGAGATTTAGTGAGGATTCGAATTGAGTAATCGCCAGGCTTACTTGTTTTTGTCTCAACAGTTCCAGAGCTATTTTGTTGCGAGTTTGAGTATCGTTCGGAGCAAGCTCGATGACTTTTTTGAACTGCTCAACGGATTCTTCGGACTTTCCCAGCTTACCGAGCGCCACAGCGAGATTGTGATGAACTTTATACCGACCGGGTTTAAGCTTAAGACCCTGATATAAATATGGAAGGGCTTGAGCATATTGGTTTTGCATCAAAGCTATGTCAGCCATCAGGTCGTGCAGCTCATGGAAATTCGGACGGTCGGCAAGCAGTTTTTTGCAAATCTCTTTGACCTGGTCATATTGTTTTTTATGAACGAGGCCGGTGGCTCTGCGATAAACATTATGAAATTCGATCAGGTCCTTTGGGTCCTCTTTAGTTTGGTCGAATTCAAAATCATCACTAACTTTTGTCCCTGCAACATAGCCGAGCGATTGCAGGTTCCTGATGGCCTGGGCGTCCAGCTCGACCCTGTCTTGCGGGTCGATTTTGCGAACCGTCTGTTCCAGTATTTGTTTCAATTTATCCTGGAGAATTCGGGCCCTCTGAGGCTGCTGTTCTATGAGGTTCGTTCTTTCGGCGGGGTCTTTGGCCAGGTCGTACAATTCCGGCCTGGTGGTCTGGATATACTTCCACCCGTCAGTGACAACACCCAGCAGCGAATTTACGCCGTATCTCGTAGCATAAAGGCTTTCGCTATACAGATACCTTTGCCGGAGCTCAGGATTGCTTTTGCCAAAGAACGCAGAAAGGTCTTCGCCCTGAATCTGTGGCGGAGACGGAATCTTCAGCAAACCGCAAACCGTCGGGGCAATATCAATCAAACCAACTGTTTTGTTAATGACTTTATGCTTTCGCCGGCCTGGTACTTTGAAAATAAGCGGAACCTTGACAGCAGCCTGGTAAATGAAATACATGTGAGTGTCCTCGCCATGTTCGCCAAGCATTTCACCATGGTCTGCGGTAATAATAATTAAGGTGGATTTGTCCAGCTTCAATTCTTCGAGTTTCTCAAGAACCTGTCCAATGCAATGGTCTGTGTAGGCGATTTCTCCGGCGTAAAGGTTGTCGGCAAACTCAGATGCGAATGGTTCCGGGGGCACATAGTCATCGTGAGGGTCATAGTAATGCAGGAATAAAAAGAATTTTTCGTTTTTGTGTTTTTCGAGCCAATCAACAGCAATACGGGAGGTCTGGCCTCCTTTGCGTTCGGCAATGTTTCCGGCCATATGGACTTGCTCGAACTTATCGTTATAAGTATCGAAACCCTGGTCGATGCCGAATTGTGAATTAAGAACGAATGCACTTATAACAGCACCGGTAGCATAGCCATTAGCTTTTAATAATTCCGCTAAGGTTACATTGGATTCGGAGAGCTTGAACTCAGCATTGTTGTGGATGCCGTAGTATGGGGGAATTGTGCCGGTCAACATGGAACAATGTGCAGGAAGAGTTATTGGCACAGGAGAAATCACATTGGAGAAAACTATTGCTTCTGCGGCAAGGGCGTCAATATTCGGCGTGGTTTTGCGTTTGTAGCCATAGCAGCTCAGATAATCAGCCCGACAGGTATCGATACTGATTAGCAGGACATTGCGAATTTGGCCTTTTGATTTAGCCTGGGCAAATAAAAACCAGGCGACAATGCCGGATACCAGCACGAATGTCACCAGTATATATCGCGATGGAAAAGATTTTTTTTTCTTTTTACTCATTAACAATCAAATCCTGACTTTCAAAAACGGCTTTGAGACAAAGGCAAAGACCATTGAAGCAATGAAGAAGTAAATCAGCCACCAGTCGGCGCCGCTGGTCATAGACAGACGGTCGGGGTAGTCGATAGTAACAGACTGAACGATGGAATCGGGAGCAAAAGGACTTTCTGCGGGGTGCATCAAGATATTGGCCCAGTTCCAGGCGGGCCGTGTAGAGCTTACTCGCATGAAACCGTCTCCAATTACCAGCTCCTTTTCGATTTGGTGCCGGTTGACATTGAGAGTTATACGGTGTTTTCCATTTTCAAGGGCTTTGATTTCCCAACATATTTGGCGCCTGCTGAATACCCTCACCGGGCCGACTGTCACCTCGGCTACAGGTGTTGGCTCAATATTTACAGTTGGCCAACGTCCTCCGACATTGCCATTGAGCTTGACAGTCATTATTGCTGTTTCTCCCGGCAGCAGCGGCCGGGACTGATACCACAAACTCATTTGAGCAAGAAGCAGGGACACCGGAAAAATCATCACCAGCATTGGCCGAATTGCGTGAAAGAGCAAGAGCAAAGCCCCCTTAAAGACCCGTGCCTCTGCATGCAGCGTTACCGAAATGCTGTCCTTGAAGAGCTTCAGCGCAAGCATATTGGCCTTGATATCATCCCTGACCTTGCCGACAGCATGCTGATTAGAAGTGTATTTGAAAATAACAAGTAAGAACACCCCCGTTACCGCCGAGATGATGGTATTGGACAACCACCCCGGCAGCACTGCGACTGGAGCCAGTAAAAACCTCCCGAAGGCGTTCGTTATCACATTTACCCAACTTATGACCTGAGCGAAAAAAACCATTACTCTATATACCCCAATCCTCTAAGTTGTTCAGCTATTTTTTCATCCGCATCGGTTTGTTCGTATTTAGCAACTTCCTTTTCGATAATATGAGTAACGAACTCCTCCAGACTGCTGTACCCCGCAACTTCAACGACGTTTTTTGCTCTGGCAAACAGAGCCGAATCAATCTTGATCTTAGCCATGTGTTATAGCTCCCTTACGAATCAGTTTACATCACAAAAATGTTTTCGCCTTGCATTGAAGGTGGAATTTTTAATCCGAATTTTGTCAGAACAGA
>JAUWBX010000023.1 GCA_030609625.1 Phycisphaerae bacterium | reverse complement strand
CGCCCAATCGTCTTTGAATAAGCGCCGTCAATTTGAATCTACCGCCAACTTTGTTAATTATCTTTTCACTCTTGAGCTCATCTATCATCTTTTACCTCATAACTAAAGTGCCTAAAGTGAGCTAAAGTGACAGCAAAGCTGTCATTCTGAGCGAAGCGAAGAATCTCTTTTTCGTTGGCCAGATCCTTCGGCTTCGCATCAGGATGACACGTAAGTGTCACTTTAGGCACTTCAAACTTTAGGCACTTCAGTTCACTTGATTTCGTTCCGTATTTCGTATTTTTTAAAACATCGGTTCCAGGGTAGTTACGAGATGCTCGTTTTTGGTAATAAATTCCAAAACCTCTTCTTCGGTCACGGCTGAGGTCTCATCGGCAATTTTGGCTAAGAATTCTTCCGGGGTCAGTCCTATTTCCTTGACTCTTTCGGCGATAGCATCCTTAATTTCTTCTTTGAGTATCGTAGGCATCCATACTATCCTTTTAATGCCACCTTCAGCAGCGATGAATTTTCTTGAGTTGATGTAATGCTTTGAATGGCCGATGAATCCCGGTGTCTGTTGTCCGCCGCCGACGGTGCCGGCCAGCGTCGAGAATTTCATCCCGCAAGGCGTCATCTCAGGAAACTCCCTGTTGACAATCATTATTCCTCCTGTTGAAGGCAGCACCGCAGCGATACATTCGAAGCAGCCACAGGAGGTCATCGGGTCTGTAATCATACTGTACTGGCTCATTCGCTCGACGTTACCACCGCTGGTTTTGAGGACAAATGCGTTCACTTTGTCCCACTGACCGATGGTCGTCTCGATGCAATTGCCTTTTGAGATGGGCTGATTGGGCCCGGATGGAGTTATCTCGAATGCCGCCCGGCAGTCCAGCCAACTATAAGCGCCGCACAAGCCCGGCCGTTCCGGCGAAACTACACAGACGTGGTTCGGAGCGAAACTTTGACAGAGTGTGCAGGAATAAAACGTCTCTACGTCTTCGTCCTGCATACCCGCTAATCGTGTATCACGCTCGGCAAAGATGGCCAGGGCCTGCTTGCGAAGCTCTTCCACCTGTTTTTGGTCGGTGAATATTTTGACCTGTACCTTGTCTAAAATGCTCGAATATTCGTCGTGGAGCTTGGCGTGCAGGAGCTTGCCGATATGCTCGAGTTTGAATCCCGCCTTTGCGGCATCCTTGCTGATTCGTATCCAGTTGATGTCCCGTTGGCCCATATGCCAGAGTCCCTGTGCCTCGTTCATAAATGTATGTATATGCCGCTCCAGGACAGGTTCGAAGTCAGGCTGCATTTTTCTTCCTGCTACCTCAACTATGATGCCCAGAGGCATCTTTCCGCCGACCTCCAATGAATCGACATCAGCTCCCTTTACTTCGACACTGGCATCTTCAACCTCACTGATGTCGCGCATGCGGAGCCATTCGAAGGCTGGTGTTCTCTGGCCGCCGAACTCGCAGTGCATTTCTTCCTTGCGGATACGTTCGCCTTCGAAGGCGGGACTGACGGAGACGGGGATTGGTATTTCGGTGATTTTTATTTTCAGGCCGCGGACTTCGATAGCTTTTTCCACAATCTGGTCGTATGGAATATTCGAGACGACGTGCTCATAGGTGCATACGCCGGTAGGCAAAATTTCCGGGATGTCGGAATCGGCGATGACTGGGAAACCGTAATTGATTGCGCCGGCGGCGGTGGCATACCATTCGTCTGTAACCTCGCCCATCGCCATAACGAAGGCGAAGATTCTGTTTTTGTTGTAGAGCAGATTGCGCCGGAAATCTCCGGCCTGAACACCTCCGAAGCTAAGGGCCGCCCGGCTTGCAAAACCGAGGGCGTATATTGCTGATGTTATTTCTCGTCCGAAAGGTACCAGTCGCGTTTCCCAGCCTAACTGTACGCCGCCTTCAATGAGCTGCTCGGCGAAAGTGGTGCCGTTATTGTGTGCAGACATAAAAACGTACAGATAACGTTCCTGGAGCTTACGGGCAATGTTTACCGCCGTTTCCACGTCCGGGGCGGCGCCGACTATTGCCGCAAAACCGGGTGCGGTACCATCTACAAACTGGATGCCGCGTTCGCGGAGGATTATATCGTCTGCCGCTCCGAGCCAAATGCCGTCCACGGGATTGGGGCCGATTAGATACTTGCAGGCCTCGATAATCTCCTCTGCAAAAAGCGTTGCCATACCGGCGTTCAGGGCCTGGCCCAGATAAGGGAGCCACAAATCATCATCGACCGGCGGCGGCAATAAGCCCTTTATTTCCTGCAGTACTTCTTTAAAGTCGGCTAACTTTTCTACCGGCCTTGCGGTCATAGAGTAAATGATTGGCATATGATAGCCGGTGTTTGGAAACTCGACTTTGCAATCTTCGCCTTTTTCCTTGATGGCTTTTGTTAATATGTCCTCAGCCTGTTTGGCTATCTTATGAGCGCCACGTATGGCTGCTGATGCGATGATTTTCGACATAGACTAACCTTTCACAAAGGGTATCAGGTCATCAGAAAACCAGGATGCGGGGTATCAGTATATCAGGAAATCAGGCAAAGACAAATTTATGCTGCGCATTTATCCTGATAACCTAATACCCTGATACCCACTACCTGATAACCTGGTCCCCTGATATTCTGTTTTTTACTCTATAGTTAACGTTCTACGGTCCGCCATATCGTAGAGTTTGCGTTCTTTCTCTACATTTATTCCCAGAGCGTCGCGTTTCTTCTCGATATGTTCAATCATCATTCGGGCGGCCTTGATGGGGTCCCGTTCAAAGGCCCATTTGCCACCTATATCCTTTTCAATTTCGTCGGTTAGATAACGCGTTAAATTTGGGGCCCCGAGGACAGGCAGTGGCTCACCAATAACGGTATATACTCCTGATGCTACAAAATACATTCCGATTGAAACCGCTTTTTCCGACATCCATTCGGGCGCGGCCCCGGCGACAGGTAAATCTGAGATATCATCGCCCAGCCCACCTTCGGCAACTATGTTTGCCAAAATCGTCAAGATCCTGCTGTTATCCACGCAGGAGCCAACGTGCAGTACCGGGGGTATCCCCACAGTCTCACATACCTCAGCCAGCCCTTTGCCGCAATATTTTGCCGCTGCTTCTGGTCTCATCAAGCCCGCCTTAGCAGCAGCGATTGCGCTGCAACCTGTGCTCACCACCAAAACGTCGTTTTTGATAAGCTCCTTTATCATCGCAATGTGACCGTAATCGTGCACCTGCTTTGGATTGTTGCAGCCTACAACTCCAGCCGCACCGCGAACTCGCCCGTTGATGATATTGTCGTTTAACGGGCGGTAGCTCGCGCGGAATCGACCACCAAGATGGTAAGAGATATTCTCTGTAGTAAAACCTGCAATTCCACGCTCCTTTACCTTCGGAATATTACCTTTGCCTTTTCTGTTTGCAAAATTCTCAATGGCGATTTTGACGATTTCCCTGGCGGTTTCCACTGCTTTGTCCTCGTGGAATTCAATGTGTTCTGCTCCTGCAATTTTACACTTGGGCGAAGTGGTAATCAGCCTGGTATGGAAGCAGCCGGACAGGGAACCCAGCGCAGGCATAATGCACTGCACGTCCACCAGCATAACCTCTACTACACCGGTCATCACCGCCAGTTCCTGCTGCAGGAAATTTCCAGCGACCGGTATGCCGTGACGCATTAGCATCTCAATCGCTGTGCAGCACATACCAGCAATGTTAATGCCTTTGGCACCATTGTCTTTTGCCATTTTTACAAGTTCAGGTTCCTGCGAAACCGCCACAACTATGTCTGACAATGTTGGCTCGTGACCGTGGACAATGATGTTGACCTGTTCGGCATCGAGTACACCCAAATTAGCCCCGAATTGAATCGGCCAGGGGCTACCAAACAGAATATCAGAAAGCTCGGTGGCGATAAGCGAGCCGCCCCATCCATCGGACAAACATGCCCGGAGACCTTGCTTCACAAGATTCTTGTAGTCTGAACCTACACCAATGTGTGTTCTGTGCATAATCTCAACAATTTCACGGTCAATCGAACGAGGAGTTATACCGAACTCTTTCCAAACCTTTTGTCTGGCAGGAGGTGGATAGGCCGCTGCGCTTACAAGCGTTCCCTCCTGCTTTCCGAATTCAGCCATCACCGCATCAGACAGATCGCTGGCAATCTCCTTTGTGTCCCTGCCTTCAACCTTGATGCCGTATCTTGCTGCCACTTCCCTCAATTTCAACTCATCCTTGATTGTATAATCACAGCTTTCGTTCTCAACCGCCATCTTGAAGGTGTGAGCGATGTCACGACCGTGGTCGGAATGTGCTGCGGCACCGCCGGCAACCATTCGCACTAAGTTTCTGGCTGCGATTGTATCTGCGGTGGCACCGCATACACCGGCCTGCGGGCCATCCCCAAACGGGTCGATTCGACATGGGCCCATTGTGCAATTTCGGCAGCATATCCCAAGCTTGCCAAAACCACATTGAGGTTCCTGTTGCTCAAGCCTGTCCCAGGCATTCTCTATGCCTGCCTCTGCCATCTGCTTTATCATTTCCTGTGCTGCTTTATCACTACTACGTTTCTTCGGGTCCATAACGATTCCTCACTTTACTAACTTGTATTTTTCTGGTTAGCTGCATCAGCTAACGTTAAAGCTCTCTCTGTTCCAACAGTTTCAACCGCAATTGTTGATTTTAGTGCATGCACTAACGCCTCGGCCACTTTCATCCAAGGCGAATTAAACCGCTGCAGGAATTCTTTTTTGTCTTCTGCCTGGAGCACAGCTTTACATAGCTGCCAGGCGAATTGCGAGCCGTGCTTTCTGGCTACAAGTTGGGCACCCACAATCCTATCGTTGGAGTCAGTTAGAATTTTCGCCGCCTCGAACGAACCTGCTACTCTGTTTTTTATCGCCGATTGAGGAACACTTAAATCGTGCGCCCCGACCTTCAAGTTGACTTGCTCAGCAGTGGTTGTGCTGTGTCCTATGCTGAAAATCTGCAGTCCGAGAATCTGGTCAGCTTGGGCGCGCAGAAATCCTTTAGTTTGTTGGTCTGCTCCTGCTGCATTTGCACCAGCTATTTTCCCCGCATAGGCCCCTACGCTTCCTACCGGCATGTACACAAATCTGCCCGTACCCAAATCCGGGCTTTCCGCGCAGTCTCCTGCTGCGTATATGTCACTGACGGAGGTTTGGAGAGAGTTATCCACTTTGATCGCGCCGGTCGGGGCCAACTCGATGCCACATTTCTCGGCGATAGCGACGTTCGGTTTTACACCCGTGCCTACCACCACAAGATTGGCAGATACTTTCTTGCCTTTATGTAGAACATATTCGACACGGTTGGCTCCGCCAATTTCTGAGATTGCTTCGCCGGTTAGCATTTTCAAGCCCTGTTGTTCAAACTTTTTAGTGAGAAACTCGGAAATTTCCGGCTCAAGCAGCTTTCTGAGTATTCTGGAACGGACATTGAAATAGACATCTATTCCTTTATGCATGAGGGCTTCGGCTATCTCCAAAGCGATGAAACCTGCGCCTATCACGACCGCACAACTCTCGGTTTTAGCTATCTCCACGATCTCAGCAGCCGCCTCGTATGTAGTAAATGTGCAGACACCATTCTTATCAGCACCAGGAATTTTTGGTATTAACGGATGACCTCCGGTAGCAATCACCGCCGCGTCATAAGAGAGCTTCTCTTCTTTAGCGTTGGATTGAAAAAAAATGACTTTGTTTTTCGGGTCGATATTTGTAGCTTCAACTGGACAAATGAGTTTAACATTGTATCGGGCCAACGTCTCGGAGGAGAAGATTTTTGCCCCGGCCGGCTCTGTTATGTAGCCTGCGATTAATGCGGGTATAGCAGGTCTGCGGTAAGGGGTGCGGTCCTGAGTTAACACCGTTACCTCAGAAGCTGGGTCTTGCTTGGCAGCGGCAATCGCAGCCATCATCCCTGCGGCACTGCCACCGATGACAACTATCCTTTTCACCTGCTATTTTTCCTTGCTTTTACTTTTTTTCTTGATTTCTTTGGCGAGTTGTTTTGATGCCGCTCTGCGTTTTGGCTTTGTAACCTCCTGGAGCGAGACGAGCTTCAGTGCTTTGGTTGGGCAGGCCTCAACACAGGCTGGTTCCTGTCCATCCTCCAGACGCTGCCAACACATATCACATTTAATAATGGCTCGCCTCTCCGAGCCGATTTGCAGCACCCCGAAAGGGCAGATGAGCATACATAACTTGCACCCAATACACAAATCCTGTACAACCACAACAGGACTTTCTTCATTTTGTCGCTGGATGGCTCCGGTTGGGCAAATCTCGATGCATAGCGGTGCCTCGCAATGTCTGCACTGGATTGGCACCGCAAATTCGTCGGCAGCCTCTACCGTAACCATCCGCTGGGGCCTTGGTGATTCGGCTACGGCTTCTTCAAGCACTTTTGATTTTGAATGTGTTAGGGCACAGGCTATCTCACAGCTTTTACATGCCAGGCACTTTTCGATATTTACCACTATGGTTTTATCCATCTTCGTCTCCGAAACCAAAAAGAAAAACTGCCCGTATAATGGAAAATCCTTGCGTTGTCAATTATTGTTTTGTGACCTTTGAAGAAAATCTGGAAATAAGCTCTATCAATTGGTTCTTTGCCTGTTTGAGATGCTCTGTAACTTCAGCATCGGCTCCAAAGACGGGCTCGCGTCTGAGGTCAGCTTCCTGGAGAGACCGGCTGTACCGAAGAGTTCCCAACAGCACTGTATCTTTCAATTGCGATTCTATCAATTCTACCTGGGCAGGCTCAGTAACCCTGTTAGCAATTGTTCCAACACAACCAATGCCTAATTCTTTGGCCATTTTGGCGATATTGTTGGCCGTTTCGATACTTCTGCTTCCAGGCTCAACAACTGCTACAAAGGCATCAATGCCTTGTACACTTGCTCTGCCCATAAATTCAACGCCGGCAGCCAAATCGACCAGGACCAGCTCCTGACGTTGTAATATGGTATGCGTGAGCAGTGCTTTTAAGAACGCCCCTTCCGGGCAGGCACAGCCGGCACCGGCCTGGGTAATTGCTCCTAAGACCAGCAGTTTCAAGCCGTTGGTTTCAAGCCAGTATTTTTCCGGCAGGTCGCTGACTTTAGGATTCAGCCTAAAGTACGCGCCCACTGCCTCTTTGCCGGCGCCTGTACGCTCGGCGATTAGCTGTTTCATCTTGATAAGCGGTTCCGGGCATTGTTGCGGAGCTATACCAAAAGCTGAGGCGAGAGTTGTGTTTGGGTCGGCATCGATTGCCAGGACGTCAAATCCGCTTTCGGCAAAAAGCTGAGCCCAGATTGCACAAACTGTGGTTTTTCCTACGCCCCCTTTACCACCAATTGCTATTTTTACACCCTGCATTACAGATATAATAGCGGCCTTTTATCGGCCGTTTGCGTTCCCAAACCTGAGCAAATAGATTCAATGTACGATATAAACAAATAACCTAACAGCTTTGTGAGAAGCTGTCAAGCGTTTACCTTATAATATTTGAAAAAGGTTGATTGGTAGTCGGTAATTAGTGGTTGGTAATTTGTTCATTGGCTATTTACTGCTTGCTGTTTATTCTTTACTTAGTCAGTAGCGGCTTTTACTAATGCCTCTACGGTCAGATTCACAGCCACTGACAATGCGTCCAATGGTAATTGAGAAGGCGCGGTTTGGTCGAATAGTATTGATGCCCGGGCGTTGAATTCCTCACACTGACGCCAGATTACTATGGTCAGCGGCAGCCGAGGCAGTACATACAACCGGATTGAGGCGTCGCCGAATTCACATCGTTCGGCGTCGAACTGCACCGAAATCTGACGTAAAAATTCGGGACGGTTGCCAAAGGCCTTTTCTAATTTTTCGGTAGGAAGGCTGTGCAGGCCACTGCTGTGTGAGCCTCTGAAGAAGAATTGTCCGCCTGGTAAGGTTTCGGCTCCGATAAGTTTGTCGGCGAGCGGCAGGTCCCGGGCATTTATCAAATATGCAAGTATGCAAAGCTGTTCGAGAAACTCCGCCGGTTCCACCGTCAGTCCGCTTGGGGACGCCTTCCGGCGGTGTCCTCCGTAAGGAGTCCCAAGGACTGCGGACTGTGGTGAGCCGGACTGTACGGAAAAGATATTCCTGTCCGAAAGGTTGACCACATACTCGGCGTTCAGCAGGGTAACAATGTAACGCTCCGGGCTGCTTAGATATTGGCACTTTGCCCGCTGTGCTGTTTTGGTGGGGTCGAATTTGTTAAGTAGTTCCCAAAGACCTTCGTGAGCCATTGCGGTTTGTACCTCTATTCGGATTTCGTGGCTTCTGCGCTCAGAACAGCATTGCCGAGTTTTAGTCCTTCGGTTATGCACAACTCGACATATCGACAAGGAAAGGATTAGAACGTCTGATTGGTGTGATGTCAATATATTTTTTTGCAAGGTTTTGGTTAAGGCCACCCTCAAACAAATTTGCTCGTACTACGTAGCGAGCTACTTCGCAGAATAGTAAGGGTGCCAGCCTGGTTCTTTCAACAACACAAAAATCAACAGGAGGTTTTGTGAAATGTATTATTTTGTATGTTACGAAGCTGTCCCTGTGCAAACTTCCTGGAGTGCACCTGACTTTGGCAGTGTGAAGAAGAATGTGCTTCCTTCGCCGGGATTTGATTCGACCCAGATTCTGCCGGCGTTCATCTTAACGATCTTTTTCGCGATAGAAAGGCCAATACCAGTGGATTCAGTTTTATCTGTGGGCGAAAGCATCTGGAATATTTTGAAAATCTTTTTAAAGTACTTCCGGTTGATTCCAGGGCCGTTATCTACGACACTGAATTTCCAAAAGCCATTCTCTTCGAGACAAGCGACTTTGATATGGCTTTTTCTTTGTCCATATGCTTTACAGCGTTGCTCAGCAGGTTGTGAAAGACCTGTCTGATGTGTGTTTTTTTGCACATCAGGACAGGAAGTTCGTTATCGAGGGTTATTTCGATATTTTCCGGTGGGTCAATCTCACAAATTATTTCGGGTAGCACTGTATTCAAATCTACCTGTTCCTGTTCTTCTCTGAGTTGTCCGGCGCTGGAATATTGGAGGATGCTATCGACCAGTTTATCCGCTCGCTTTGCTCTTTCGGCGAGCAGCTTAACGTGTTTTTGGCCTTGTTCATCAAACTTATCGGCGTAGTCCGTTGATAGCCACTCGGCTAAGGTTCCGATTCCCCGCAGCGGTGTCTTTAAGTCGTGAGCTGTTATGTATGCAAACTCCTGCAGCTCTTTGTTTGTACGCCTCAGCTCGCGGACAGTTAATTCAAGGTCCGTGTTCAGCTTTTCCAGAACCTCCTCTGCCTTCTTTCGCTCGGTGATGTCTATAAAGAGCCCTAAAATCACATCTTTATCACCAATCTTTAAGCATTGGGCAGCTATCCATACAGGTGTTTTCCTGCCATCCCTTTGCAGCACTTTTCCTTCGAAATCAACAACATGTCCCTTTTGGACATGGGCGGCAAATTTTCCCTTATATTTCTCTTCCTCGCCTTCAGGATGGAGCTTTGATTGGTGCATTCCAATTATCTCGGCTCGTGGGCGTCCAAGCAACTGTTCGGCTTGCGAATTGCACTCAAGTATTTTACCGGTTTCTGTGTTAGCTATGAGTATTGCCCCACCTGCATTTTCAAATATGGTTTTAAATTTAAGCTCACTCTCACGCAGTGCCTTTTCTGTCTTCTTGCGTTCGGCGACTTCGGACTCCAGGACTTTGTTGGCTTGCGCTAGTTCGGCCGTGCGCTGCTCAACGCGTACTTCCAGCTCGTCGCGAGCTTTGCGCAGCGCCTCCTCGGCTTGCTTGCGCTCGGTGACGTCGTGAAAACTCCAAACCCGTCCTGCAAATCTTCCATGTTGAATCAACGGCAGGGAATATGTTTCCAGTACATTGCCTTGCTTTAAGTACAAGGTGTCGAAAGTGTCCCGGTCGTCAGGAGGGGGAGCCTGCAGCTTTTCAAGAAATGCGGATGGGTCATCTAATTGGCTGCCAAGATGTTCGAGCAGTCTTTCGTCATCTCGCTGCTGAACCAGCTCTTCAGAAACATCCCAAATCTTCGCAAATCGCTTGTTCATGTGGCTGACGCGGCCGTTTTCATCAATCACCAGAATACCATCGGCGGTAGATTCAAGAGTTCCTCTCAAGAGGTCCTCACTACTGCGCAGTTGGTGCTCCATTTCTCTGAGGGTTGCCAACTCCTTTTTCGCGGTGATGTCATAAAGAACACCCTGGCTTCCATTAGTTTGGCCTTTGATGTTCTTGGTACGGGTTGAGAACAGCGTAACAAACAGCTTCTTGCCCTTGGCGGTTCTCAAGGTCAGCTCTTCGACTTCGACACTTGCTTTCTTCAACTGGTCCAAAATCCGGTCTCGCTGATGAGGATTGTCCCAGAACCGTTCCGGTAAAAACAGCTTGTTTATAAGTTCGTCCGGGTTGGTTACCTCCAGCAATTTCATTAAGGCAGGATTAACATAGGTTGTATTATTATTCAAATTGACGATATAAATGCAGTTGCGGGACTCGTTCAGAAGCCTGAAGTAGTTTTCTTCCTCTTTCTGGAGCCTACCCTTGATGGCCTTGAGGATGTCGGTTTGAGTTACCACTCCGAGCAAAGTTCTGTCATGCATAACGAGCAGCCGGCGAATTCTCATCTTTTCCATCATTTTGCTGGCACTTGGAATAGAGTAGTTGGGAGGTATGCTCGCCACCGGAGAAGACATTACGTTTTTCAAAATGGTCTGGGCCGGATTTCGCTTCAGGGCGATTACCCTTTTGAGAAG